>UQKV01000037.1 GCA_900541665.1 uncultured Collinsella sp. | reverse complement strand
CAACATGCCTCCGTAGCTCAGGGGATAGAGCACCGCTCTCCTAAAGCGGGTGTCGACGGTTCGAATCCGCCCGGGGGCACCAGAGATTTGTCGAGCCCGGTACCACCACGGTGCCGGGCTCTTCTGGTCTAAGGGCCGGATTCGGGCCGTCGACACCCGCGTCACCAATTTCCCCGCGGGGGGTTCGAGTCCGCCCGGGAGACACCAGAGATTTGCCGATCCCGGTACCGCAACGGCGATACGCCTTGCTAGTTTTTGAAAGCTCGTCGTCGGTGCCCTAACGCACTGCCGTTTAGTGCCGATTCTGCCATGCCCGCACTCTTCGCGAGGGTGAGGAGCGTGAATTGATCGGAGAGGGCCAACCACTCTGATAAAATCATCCTCGCTGTCGGCAGTCCTCGTGCCGGGCAGAGCCCTCCATCCGATGGGAGGTGATGCCCATGACCGATTTCACTGAGCTCGTGAAGCTCCTGACCGCTATGGTCTCGCTCCTCACGACCCTTGTCGGCCTTTCCAAGGCACTCAAGCAGGGTTCGAAGCCCAAAAAGAAAGGCCACCGTCGCTAAGACGATGACCTAACTTCGTTAAGCAACGGCTCTGCCCAGCTCATCACAACTTGGGCTGCCGTCGGCATCATTTTACCCTCCTGACGAGGAATTCGTCCATATTTCAAAAATCAAATTGTGCCCGCGTTGTCATCCTGCTATCGAAGCCTTGATTCTCATTTTCATTGCAACAGCCTCAGGACTCAGCGCAACGCGTTGCGCTCGGTGTCCCTATTTTCATGAAAGCCCCAGCAGTAGGACGCAAGCAAAGTGGGCCTTTTATCTGCAGTTATATGGTGTTCAATGATCCTTGATGAATAGTAGGGGTAGCATTAGATCATATCTCCTAAAGCGGGTGCCGACGGTTCGAATCCGCCCGGGGGCACCAGAGATAGATCGAGCCCGGTACCGCTATGGTGCCGGGCTCTTCTGGTTTAAAGTCACGTTCATCCATGGGCGGCATCCCACGTCAAAAGAAAAGCGCCCGCTTGCTGGGGGAGCAAGCGGGCGCTTCTGAGCGAATGTGTTTGCGGTCTAAGCCGCTCGGAGCAACAAGCGATCGACGTTAGTTGCTAGACTCGGAGTCGTCGCCGGAACCGGAGATGGAAACCGTCAGCGTAATCGTGCTGTCGGTGGACTGCTTACCAGTGGGGGAGACGCCCGTAACGGTGGCATTCTCGTTGCCGCTCACGGGGTTGCCGTTCTGATCGCAGAATGCGATGTTGTAGAAACCGGCGTTGTTGAGCGCGGTGACGGCGGCGGAGATGCTCTTACCGTACAGGTTGCCCGGGACGCTGGCCTTGCCGGACTTCTTGGCGATGACGACGGTGATTGTGGCACCGGGCTTCTGCTTGCCGCTGGGGTTCCAGCTAATTACGGTACCCTCGGTAACCGAGTCGTTTTCCTGGTAACTCACGTCGACGCCAAAGCCAGCCATGTCGAGAGCGTTGCGCGCCTGGGCCTCGGTCATGTCGGTCAGATCGGGCACCGAGGTGGTGTCCGGGCCGCCAGAGACCTTGTACGAGATGGTCGTGCCCTTCTCGACCTCCTTGCCGGCAGCAGTGCCCTGCTCAAAGACCTGGCCTTCTTCGGCCTCATTGGCTTCCTCCGAAGCGCTGCCCTTCAGGCCCACGCTTGCCAGTGCGGCTTCGGCCTGGTCCTTGGTCAGGCCGAGGAGCTGCGGAACCTCAACCTTCTCGGAGGGCTTAGGGCCCTTGGAGATTACCAGGTTCACCCTCGTGCCCTTGGCCTTCTTGGTGTTGCCGTTGGGGGTCTGCTCGGCGACCTTTCCCTCGTCGACATCGTCGTTGTAGCTCTGGTCGACGGTGCCAACCTCAAGGCCGGCTTCCTTGATCAACTCAATAGCGGTTTCCTGGTCCTTGCCCAGCACATCGGGCACCGTGACCTGTTCGCCACTGAACATGCCCGTGGCAAAGGCCACCACAACGCCAATCACGGCGACGGCGGCAATCACGGCGGCGATGATCTTGTTCTTGTTGGACTTAGGCTTCTCGACCTCGTAGGAGCCCGTGGAGCCCGAGACAGCGCTACGGGCGGTATTCTGACCGCTCACGCCCGAGACGGGACGAACCATAGCGCGCGTTGAGTCGGAAAGCTCGCGGGTCTTGGTGGCACCCAGGTCGCCGGCGGCACCGATGATGCGCGTGGGCTCCGAGACGTTGACGGCACGGCCGGACAGGTAGCTGTTGAGCACCTGGCGCAGCTCGTCGGCCGTCTGGAAGCGGTTTGCCGGGTCCTTCTCCATGCACTTGAGGATGATGCGCTCCAGGTCGGCATCGACGCCGGAGTTGATCTGGCTCGGCGGGATGGGGAGCTCGTTGACCTGCTTGAGCGCGACCGAGATGGCGTCGTCGCCGTCAAAGGGTACGCGGCCGGTGGCACACTCGTACATGACGACACCCAGCGAGTAGATATCCGAGGTGGGGCCGAGGTCCTGGCCGCGGGTCTGCTCGGGGCTTACATAGTGGGCGGTGCCCAGCACGTTGTTATCCTGCGTGAGGTGGCTGTTCTTGGCGCGTGCGATGCCAAAATCCATTACCTTGATGTTGCCGTCAGGCAGCACCATGATGTTTTGCGGCTTAATGTCGCGGTGGATGATCTCGTGCTTGTGTGCGACCGAAAGCGCGGAGCTGATCTGCGAGCCGATCTGCGCGACCTTCTTGGGATCGAGGGCGCCGTGGCTCTTGATGCCGCTCTTAAGGTCGGTACCGCGCAGGTACTCCATGACGATGTAATAGGTGTCGCCGTCCTTGCCCCAGTCGTAGACGCCCACGATATAGGGGGAGGACAGGCCGGCAGCCGCCTGGGCCTCCTGCTTAAAGCGGGCGGCGAAGGTGGCGTCGCCGGCATACTGCGGCAGCATGATCTTGACGGCAACCGTGCGGTCGAGGACCTGATCCTGTGCACGGAAGACGGTCGCCATACCGCCCGTTCCCACCTTATCTTTGAGGAGGTATCTTCCCCCGAGGACCCTCTGTTCCATTCCTGCTCCTAACATAACTATTCGCTCAACGATGTGTGTAGTACCAAATGTGTGGCCGCTGGGGCCGTGTGGCGCGTTGCCGCTAGCTCATCGGCCGCGGCGTGCCCCAAGTATCCGCTTTGATCACGGGCATCACGCTCCCTGTGCGGCGAGCGCCGCGGTCAGGACGATGCCGGCAATCTTGGCCGCCTTGACGTCGTGCTTGTCGTAATCCTCCAGGGCCACCGAGATGGCAACCGTGGGTGAATCGTAAGGTGCAAAGCCAACAAACATAGAGTTGACGTTGGTGCCGCCGGTCTCGGCCGAACCGGTCTTGCCGGCAACCTTGACGCCCGGAATCTGGGCATCGGTGCCGGTACCGGACTGGACGACGGCGAGCATGGCCTGCTTGACCTGATCGGCGGTGGTAGAGCTGACAGCCTGGCCCAGCGAGCGGGACTGCGTGGTCTTAACCACGGTCCCGTCCGGGGCGAGTATCTGTGACACAAAGAACGGGTCCATGACCACGCCGCTGTTGGCGATAGCGGCAGCGATCACGCAATTCTGCATGACGGTGGTCTGCGGGCCAGGCGTGTGGTCCATGCCGACGGGCTGGCCGGCGCCTGCCCAAGCGGTCTCCCACTCGGTCATAAGCGACGGGTCGGCCATGATGGAGGCCGCGGCGGTAAGGTCCTGACCCAGCTTTTGTCCATAGCCAAAGGCGTTGGCAAACTGGACGAGCGAGCTGGCGCCAATCTCGTTTGCCACCTGGCCAAAGACGACGTTGGACGACACGGCGAAGGCCTGCTGCAGGCTGAGGGTGCCGTAGCTCTCGTTGGCATAGTTGGTGACCGGCGCGTTGCCGATGTCCATGGAGCCGGGCGCCTGGTACGTGCTGGTAAGGCTGGCGGTGCCGGTTTCGAGCGCCGCGGAGAGTGTGACGACCTTAAAGGTCGAGCCCGGGGTGTACAGCGCGTCCATGGCACGGTCGTACATGGAGCCGTCCTCGCCGCCGCCCGACTGGAGCAGCGCATCGATGTTGGTGTTGTCGTAGGTGGGCGAGCTCGCACACGCAAGGACCGCACCGGTGCGCGGATCCATGACCACCACAGCGCCCTTAAAGCCCTTGAGCGCCTGCTCGGCAGCCGTCTGGATGCGCGAGTCGATGGTGAGCTTGGCGGTATTGCCCGGCTGGGTCTGTCCCGCGAGCGACGCGATGGCGTTGTTCCAGCTGGAGTAATCCTTGGAGCCGGTGAGCGTATCGTTCATGACGCTCTCGATGCCGGCGGTGCCGTATTGCTGGCTCACGTAGCCCACTACGTGCGCGGCCATGTTGCCGTTGGGGTAGGAACGGGCGTAGGTGCCGTCCTCCTGTTGCAGCGACTCGGCTAGTGTCACGCCGTCGGACGTGATGATAGAGCCACGCTGGATGTACTTGGAACGGGCGATGGTGTGGTTGTTGGTCGGCATGTCCTGGTAATCCTTCGCCTTGATGACCTGGACATAGGTGAGGTTGCCGATAAGGATGGCGAACAGCGCCGTAAAGGCAAACACGGCACGAGTCAGACGGTTGGCAAGTGCAACGCGGCCGAGCACGCCGGACTCTGGCGTGTCGAGCAGGCGACGTCGCATGCGAGAACCCGCGGAGTGGTTGCCGTGGCTGTAGGAAGGTGCGCTGGCAAAACGCGTGCCGGTCGGGGCAGCGGCGGATGCGACCTGGTCATCGGTGATGGCGGCCATGGTGCCGGTGCCGGTGAGCTCGGCTTCGCGTCCGGTTGCCTCGTCGCCGGCGCGCAGCAGCAGGGCAACGATGATAAAGCTCGCCAGCAGCGAGGAGCCGCCCTGGCTCATAAAGGGCAGGGTAACGCCGGTCAGCGGGATCAGGCGGGTTACGCCGCCAACGATTAAGAATGCCTGGAAGCTGATGGCCGCCGTAAGGCCGGTCGCGCTAAAGGCGGCAAGGTCGGACTTGGCGCGGGCTGCCGTGGTGAGGCCACGCACGGCAAAAAGCATAAACAGGATGAGCACGGCGCCGCCGCCCAAAAGGCCCATTTCCTCGCCGATGGCCGAGAAGATAAAGTCGGACTCGACGACGGGGATGTTGTTTGCCATGCCATTGCCGATGCCGACGCCAACCAGGCCGCCGTCAGCCAGCGAGTAAAGTGACTGTACGATCTGGTAGCCCTGGCCCTGGGCGTCCTTAAACGGATCGACCCAGACCTGAAAGCGCACCTGCACGTGAGACAGGAACTTGTAGGCGCCCACGGCTCCAACGGCCAGCAGCGCAAGGCCGATGATGACGTACGAAAAGCGTCCCGTGGCAACATAGAGCATCAGCAAAAAGATGGTGTAGAACAGGACGGCCGAGCCCAGGTCGCGTTCGAAGACAACGATGAGCAGGCACACGCCCCACACGGCAAACAGCGGCAGCAGCAGGCGGAAGCGCGGAATCTTGAGGCCCAGGATCTTGCGGTTGGAGATGGAAAGCAGCTCGCGGTTCTCGGCCAGATAGCCTGCCAGGAACAGGACGATGAAGACCTTGGCGAACTCGCCGGGCTGGATGGTGAAGCCCGCGATGCGAATCCACAGCTTGGAGCCCGAGATCGTGGTGCCGATAAAGATCGGCAGCATCAGCAGGATGATGCCGATAATGCCAAAGGTGTACTTGTAGCGCATGACCACGTCGAGGTTCTTGACCAGCGCGAGCGTTCCCACCATGAGCGCCACCGAGACAAACAAGATGATGAGCTGCGAGATGGCGAGGTCGGGGGCCAGGCGCGTCACGAATGTGATGCCGATGCCCGAGAGCACAAAGACGATGGGCAGGATGGCGGGATCGGCGCCGGGCGCCAGGATGCGTACGGCGATATGCGCCGCGGCGAAGGCGGCGAACAGGCCGATCGGCACGGCGAGCGTCTCAAAGGAAATCGTGGCACCCGCGGTGAGCACGTACATCGCATAGAGCAGGATGACGGGGAACGCCGAGGCGATGAGCAAGAGCAGTTCGGTGTTGCGGCGACTCATAAGCGGCACTCCCTTTCTAATTCTTATCGGAGGCTTCGGCCTCGGCTGACTGTTCGGCGGTTTTCTCGGAATCTGACTCGGAGGTGGATTCCTGATCGGTGTTGTTGCGAATCGTTTGCGCGTCAATCACCTGACGGGTCTGCTCCTCGTCAATCTGATGGCGGTACTTGGAAATGGTGTCCTGCGCATCGTCGACACTCGTTTGCGGAATGCCTGCCTTCAGGCGGTTTTGCGTGTCTTCGGGCAGGTCGGACAGCTTGATGCTGGTTTCGCTCTCGAGCCAGTGGAGCTCGACCCCGAGCGTCTTGCCGGGCAGGCCGCGCCAGACGGCGACATTGCCGTGGTAGGTTCCCAAGTAATAGGAGCCGGTGACGCCCGTGTATGCCCAGATGCCTGCTACCAGCACAAAGACAAGGGCCAAGACGGTGGCGATGGTGACATTGCGGCGTCGGACGCGTTTTGCCTCGCGCATGACGCCGTCGTCGACCAGGTCGACGACCACCACGGTCACATTGTCGTGGCCGCCGGCGGCGAGCGCCGCGTCCACCAAGTTGTCGACACAGATCTGTGCGCTCGAGGACTGCGTAGCGATGTTCTCGATATCGCTATCGGGAATCATGCTCGAAAGACCATCGGAGCACAGAATCAGGCGGTCGCCTTCCTCGATGTGCAGGGTAAAGTGGTCGGCATACATGGCGGGATCCGAGCCCAGCGCGCGGGTGATGACCGAGCGGTTGGGGTGGACGCGGGCCTCGTCGGCCGTAATATCGCCGGCATCCACGAGCTCCTCCACGTAGGAGTGATCGCGGGTCACGCGGATGAGCGTACCCTCGTGGAGCAGGTAGGCGCGCGAGTCGCCCACGTGGGCGATGGCGAGCGTGTCGTTTTCGATGTAGGCACAGGTGGCCGTGCATCCCATGCCGGGTTTGCCCAGGCCGTTGAGGGCGGCCTCGATCACGGCGGCGTTGGCGGCCTCGACGGCTGCGGCCAGGCGCGCGGCGTCGGCGGACTGTGGTGCCGTCTTGGCGATGGTCTCGACGGCGATGGAGGATGCCACCTCGCCGGCGGCGTGTCCTCCCATGCCGTCGCACACGCAAAAGAGCGGCGACTGCACCAGATAGGAGTCCTCATTGTGCGGGCGTACGCATCCGACGTCGGAGCGGGCGCCCCACATAAGCTGCGTGGTGGTGCCGGCGTCGTAGGTCGAGTCGGTCTCGATGCGCTCGTCGGCCAGCGGCTCAAAGCTCATGGTCGAGCCGGGATCTTTGAGCTTTGCCTCCACGGCCGCGACATCGATCTCGGCGGTGTCGCCGGGGGAGACGGTGTCGGTATCGTCTCCCGACTCGGCGTCGGAGACGTCCGGAAGGTTGAGATCTTCGGTTACGCGGTCGGCGGGATCGCCGTCCTGCTGCGGCTCGACAGCCGTCGGCTCGGGCGTCGCAAAGTGCGACGGCGCGGGCGAGCTCTGGGGTTGAGCGGCGGGCTCGGGGGCTGCGGCGGGCTGCTCGACTTCGGCAGGCGTTGCGGATGCGGGTGCCGCCTCGCTTGCCGGGGCGACGGGGAATACCGGCGCGGCAGGCTCGGGGGCTGCAAACACGGCAGCGCTCTCGTTAATCGCCTCGGCGACGGGCTCGGCAAAGTGAGCCGGTGCGGACGTTGCCTCCGGTTCCGCGGGCTGTTCGGCAGCGTGCGCGCCGATGGGGGCGTCGAGCTGCTCGGTGTCGGCGTCCTCGTCATCGACGAGTGCCGGATATTCTTGAGTTACATGCGAAAGAGGCAGGGAGAACACCGTGTCCTCGGGCTCCACGGTCGCAGGGCGCGCTGGAGCGGCATGAGCCGGCGCAGCTGCGGGGGCAGTCGGCGTCTCGGGCATGGTTGCGGACTTGTTCTCCTCGTCGATCATCGACGGTTCACCTTCATGACCACGTCGCCAATCTGGACCTCGTCACCCTCGCGCAGCGTTGCGGGCTCCACCAGCTGACGGCCGTTAACGAGCGTGCCGTTCAAAGAGTTGAGGTCTTCGATGATGAGTGCCGGGCCCTGCAGCGAAAAGCGTGCGTGCGAGGCCGAGACAAACGGTTCGTTGATGCAGATGTCCGAGGACGGCGAGCGGCCCACGATGACGGGGCCGAGCATGTCTACATGGATGCCACGGATGCCGCGTGGACCCTTGTCCACATCGATCGTCCAGATAGCGGAGTCGCGGCGCTGGCCGCGTACGAGTCCCACGCCGGTTTTCATGACGGCGAACAGGAAGATGTAGAGCAGGGCGACCAGGACGATGCGGCCTGCAAAAAGGACGATATCGATGTTCATAAGCGACTATCCCCTAAATTCAAAGGTGCTCAGGCCAAACGTCAGCAGGTCGCCGTTGCGCAGCGGGCAGCGCGTGATGCGGCGGTTGTTGACGAGCGTGCCGTTGGTGGAATTGAGGTCCTCGATCGACCAGTCCGAACCGGTGAAGGTGAGCTGGGCGTGACGGCGCGACACGTTGGGGTCGCGCAGGGCGATGTCCGAAACCGAGCGCTCGCGACCGATGGTCACCTGTGCGGAAGTGATGCTGTGGCTCTCGCCGCTCACGACGTCGACGAGCTGGGCGAGCGGGCGCTGCGGGGCGCGGGTGCTCGCCATGTTGGAGGCAATACCGGCCGCGGCGCCAAGGCCCACGGCGGCGCCGGTCGCGGCGGCTCCGCCCATACCGGCGAGGGCGTCACGAGAGACGGTCTGCGGCACGGGGATGGGCGCGGCGGCGGGGTCGGGGACGCTGGGCGCAAAGGGATCGGCCACGGCGAGCGGGTCGGGAGCGGCGGCACGGGGCGTCGGCTGCTGGGGCATGGCGGCGGGGTGCTGTTGCTGCGGAGCGGCGAATTGCTGCTTGCCGGCGCGGGGAGCGCTGGCGGCGCGGCTTGCGGCCGAGTTGTTCTGGCCCAGGCCATTCTGGTAGGCGCGCTCTTCCTCGTACAGACGACCGAGCGTGGGGGCGTCGACGTTCTCGGCAAAGACCGAGAACTTACCGGCACGCAGCTGTGGGTCGATCATAAAGCGAACGAGAGGTTCGCCGACAAACACATAGCGGCGCTTTTCGGCCTGTGCCTTCACAAACTCGCGGACTTCGCGCGAAAGCTCGGGGTAGAACGGGGCGAGCATGGGATCGTCGTCGGCGGCGATCAGGATGGTATAGAGTGCCGGCGCGGTGTTGACGCCGTTGATCACCAGAGTCTGATCCTCCATGTCGCGAGCGGCCTGCTTGGCAAGCTTCTTAAAGGAGAACGGGGCACGGGTGGCACCGAAGATGCCGGCCACGTGGTCCTCGAAGATGTTCAGGAAGTTCACGAAAGATCACTCTCCGTATAGGTTCTTTGGTATCCGAGCAAATATAGGCATATCCCAACGATTATAGAGGATAGGGTTCCCGCAACCGCCGCCTTGACGACGACCGCGGCCGCAAGGCTGGCAATTTCCATATGGTGTGCAAGACAGAGCGACGCCGCGGAGCCTATTCCGCAGCCGGCGATGGCAGCGATTGCAGCCAGGTTTGAGCCCTGCTCGGCACGCTTGGCATGGGCGTTGAGCAGCAGAGATGTCAGTGCAGCTGTCGCCGCGACGAGCACGACGGCAGCCCAGAAGAGCATGTCTCCCAGTGCCGTGGCAACATTGCCGAGCCCCAGCACGCCTCCGGCGGAAAGCGCAACCGTAGCCAGGCGGCCAAAAAGCGCGCCCATCCCCGTGGCGGCCGCGGCGCTTGCCGGGCCGAGCCAAAAGGCCGCGATGCCGGCGGCGACCCCGGCGGCAAGGAGGGCGTCGCCCGTTAGACAGCCAAGTGCCACCGCGCAGGTGAGCGCGGCGCTCGCGGCGGCCTCGGTGCGGCCCCAGGCGATCCACCAACCGGACATGGCAGCGGCAAAGAGCACCGCGACGGGCAGCATCGACAGGATGCCCTGCGCCTGCATGGTGGCGTTGGCCATAAGTACCAAAAAGCCCACGGCCGAGATAGCCGAGCCAATCTGCGGGGCCAGGCCGGCGGCCGCCCCAATCGCGATGGCCGCGGCAATAAGTCCGGGAAGCGCCGCGACGCCAGTCGTCTGCATGATCAAAAAGCTAAAGGCACCACACGCTAGCGCCGAGATGGCGCGCATGGTGTAATCGCGTGCGTGGCTCCAACGCGTGCCGGCCCAACCAAGCGCGGGGTCGACCTCGATGGTGTCGTCCTCATAGGGCAACGATTCGATATCGTCTGCCGCGCGCTCGTCATCCGACAGCTCGCCCACCATCTGCTCCAGGCTGCGACGGCCCTCGCGCACGCTGCCCAAGCCGGCGAGCAGCTGGTCGCAAAATGCCTCGATGCTGTTGGGGCGGTCTTGTGGCATGGGAGAGAGGGCGCTCATGAGCGCAGCCTCGGCTCCCGGGGGAAAGTGCGGGATGAGCTCGCTGGGGTAGGTGGCACCGCCGATGATGCGGTCGAGCGAGTCGCCGGGCGTGGCGGCCATAAAGGGAGCGCTGCCGCACAGGCCCTCGTAGATTACACAGGCGAGGGCAAAGACATCGGCGCGCTCGTCGACTGTGCCGGTCTCGATATCGAGCTGTTCGGGCGGCATGTAGCCGATGGTGCCGCCGCGCGAGCCGCCAAAGCCGCCGGCAGACGACAGCCGCGCCATGCCAAAGTCGGTGAGCTTTACATTGCCCGAGTGGTCGATGAGCACGTTGGCGGGCTTAATATCCAGGTGGAGCACGCCGTTGCTATGGGCGAAGGTGAGCGCCTGGCCCAGCGCGTCGGCAATTGCCGCGGCCTCGTCAAAGGTGAGCGAATGGCCATCCACGCGATGCAAAAACTCGGCCAATGACATACCGTCGACATACTCCATGACGAGGTAGGCATAGGCGGTGTCGTGCGTAAAGTCGATAACCTGCACGATATTGGGATGTTGAAGCATGGCGGCGGTGTGTGCCTCGCGCAGGACATCCATGATGTCGCTGGCGGGCATGCCGGCACCGTTGATAAGGGGGATGCGCTTAATGGCGACGCGACGGCGCAGGTGCGTGTCGCGGCAGATCTCGATGGAGCCAAAACCGCCGGTCGCAAGCGTCTCGAGCGGCTGGAACCGCTTGAGCAGCTCGCGAGAGCTGGTGCCCTCCAAGGGAACGTCCGGCGAGAACCGGGCGGTATGTTGCGAGAAAAGCGGCATGGCCAACCCTCGTGCGTTTAAAGTTCGTTTGCGAGCGGCAGGCGCGGAGCCGAGCCGTTCGCGGTGGCATAGATGCTGCTAGTTTAGCACGCTCGGGCGCATGGTGAAGGTAGCGGGGCGAGGTGGCCTATCTGACTTGGCCTTAGCGCTTCTTCTTGTTCTTCTTCTGCTTGCGCTGTTTGGCCTTTGCATTCTTAGGCTCGCTTTCCTGCTTGGCCTTGGCAGCGGCCTTTTCGGCCTTCATCTTTTTGCGTTTGGTCTCGATGCGCAGCTTTTTGTTGATGCGCGTCTTGAGGAAGGAGCCAAACTGCTCGGCATCACCACGCACAAAGGTGTCCTTAGGGATCGTCACGCCCTGGTCGGCGAACATGGCCACAAAGATGCGCTCGCCGTCGAGTACATGGTCGAGCCTCTCAAACGGGAAGAACTGCGACTTGCCGCTCTTGCCCCATACCATCAGACCGTCCTCGTTGGCGGCGACGCGGCGATAGCGGCCGCCCATGGACTCGTCGGCCTCGACGGCATCGATAAAGTCGCGCGCGAGCGTGTGGTGCAGGTTCTTGCTCCACCAGGCCAAAAAGGCGCCGAACACGATCAGGACGACGCCAAACTTGATCCAGTTGCCGCCGGCCACCAGCATGCCGATGCCGATGAGCGCGGCAATTGCCGCGGCGACGTACAGGGAGCCACGGCGCCTGGGCGAGGCGACCAGGCGCGCAAAGTCGGTGACGAGGTCGTTTTCGTACTGATACTCGTTGAGGTACAGGATGCCGTCATCGGCTGCTGCCTGCGTCTCGAGCGCGACCTCGACCTGGTCGGCTGCTTCGGAGGGAACGAGGTTGCTCTCTGCGTCTGCCATGCTCTTTGGACTCCTATCGCGGCGGGCTCGCCGTACGGGTTATTATGGATGCAGTATGCCGTGCGACCGCATGGCCGCCGCGGCAACAAGACTCAGTATACCCGGGGGAGCACCCATGGAATCGTTGTACCGAAAGTATCGCCCGCTCACCTTCGACTCCGTGGTGGGCCAGCAGCATATCGTCTCGACGCTCGAGCATGCCATCACCGAGGGGCGCCTGTCCCATGCGTACCTGTTTTGCGGTCCGCGTGGCACGGGCAAGACCACCATGGCACGCATTCTTGCCAAGGCGCTGCTCTGCCGCAATGCCGAGGCGGCGCGCGCCGAGGGTGCGAGCGGCTGCATGCCCGACGGCACCTGTGAGGAATGCGAGCTCATCGCCGAGGGCAACCACCCAGACGTCTACGAGCTCGATGCCGCAAGCCGTACCGGCGTAGACAACGTGCGCGAGGAGATCATCAATTCCGTTAACTTTGCCCCGGTGCGCGGCAAGTACAAGATCTATATCATCGACGAGGTCCACATGCTCACGACGGCGGCGTTCAACGCGCTGCTCAAGACGCTCGAGGAGCCGCCGGCGCACGTGATCTTTGTGCTGTGCACCACCGACCCGCAAAAGATTCTGGAGACAATCCTCTCGCGCTGCCAGCGCTTCGATTTCCACCGCATCGGTAACGAGGATATCGAGCGCCGCCTGGCATACGTGTGCGAGCAGGAAGGCTTCGACTACGACGACGAGGCGCTTGCCATCGTGGCGCGCCATGCCAAGGGCGGCATGCGCGACGCGCTCTCCACGCTGGAGCAGCTGAGCGTCTTCGGCAACAGCACCGTGCATGCGGACGATGCCCGCTCTCTTTTGGGCGAAGTTTCGGACCAGATTCTGGGCGAGTTTGCGCGCGCCATTGCCGATCGTGATGTCGCCGAGCTCTATGGGCTGATTCGCGCGCAGGTCGAGGAAGGTAACGACCTGCTGGAACTGACGCGCGACCTGGTGGCGCACGTGCGCGACGTGTATGTTGCCTGCGTTGCCGGTGCCCGTGCCGAGTTATTTGAGGGCGGCTCCGAGCAGGCCGAGGCGCTTGCAGCCGAGGCCGCTGCCTTTGGCGAGCATCCGGCCGACCGTTTGGCTCGTGTGCTGACGGTACTCGACGATGCTGCCTTGGAGATGAGGGGTGCGAGCGACGTGCGCCTGGTGCTCGAGATCGCCTGTACCCGCCTGGCGCGTCCCGAGGCCGATTTAACGATTGAGGCTTTGGCCGAGCGCGTGGCACGCTTGGAGGCCATGGTTGCCAACGCCGCGGTGCCGGCGAGCGTGGCTGCTGTTCAAGCGAGTGCGCCTGCGGCTGTCGCGGCTGCGCCTGCGACGACACAACAACCGACGCTGATCTCGGGTGCCCGAGCTGCTACTCCTGCGGCGACCGCCGCCCCCGCTGCTACGTCCGCGCATCAGGGCGGCATGCCTTGGGACCGCGGCGCTGCTGTTCCGGCTGCCCAGCCTGCGCCCAAGTCCGCGGCTCCGGCTCCCGCGCCCAAACCTGTAACGCCTGCACCTCAACCCGTTGCGGCTCCGGCTCCCGCGCCTGCCGCATCGACCGTGCCGGTGTCCAAACCCAACAACGCCGCCCAGGTTGCTGCCGCCGGCGCCGCCGAGACCCCCGCGGTCGAGGATGCCGGTGAGCTCCAGCGCAAATGGGCCGAGGTCGTCGAGCGCGTCAAGGCACGTCAGGCTTCCTATGCAGGGCTTTTGCTCAACGCCCGCGCCACGGCCGACGACGGCTCCAAGCTCACCGTCTCGTTCCCCGCGGGCTCGACCTTTGCCATCAAGATGCTCGGTCGCGCCGACACGCAGTCGGTGGTCCTGCCGACGGTCTGCGCGGTCTTCGGTCGTCGCACCGTCGACTATGTCCTGGATGGGGGTGGCACGCCGGCTCCTCAACATGAGGAGCATTCTCCATCTGCACGGGCTGCGGCATCTGCGGACCCGCAACCCGTGTCCTCGGCGGCCCCTGTATCCTCGAGCGCCAGCGCTCCGCAGCCAATAACAGCGCCGGTGGTGGTACCGACCCCGTCGGCGCCTGAGCCCGCGGCGTCCAAACCGGCTGCTCCGGTCCCCGCGCCCAAGCCCGCCGCCGCGCCTGCGTCCAAGTCATCCGACCTGGCTAAGGCCCCCTGGCTGCGCTCCGACAACCCTGCCGGCGCTCCTGCCACGGGCAAGCTCCCGACCGAGCCAGCGCCCCGCGCGCCCGAGCGCGCGTCCGCTCCCAAGGCTCAGCCGTCTGCACAGGCTGCGCCGCGGGAATCCGAGCAGGTGCCCTACGACGATGCCATGGTCGGCGGTTTTGCTGCCGATGCCGGCGGGGACGATCTGCCGCCGTTCGACGTGCCGGGTGCGGCGTCCGCGCCCAAGCCCGCTGCAGCTGCCCCCAAAGAGGAGGACGCCCCCGCTGCCCCTTGGGAGTCCAACCCAGGCGCGGGCAGCCCCTTCGGCCATCAGGGCGCAGCCCCGAGCATCCCGCAGACCGAGGACGAGGCCAAAGCCCTCATCCGCAGCGTCTTCGGCCAGGCCACCATCTTCAAGCCGGTGGAGTAGCTGCGCGGGCGGGCATACTGCTCAAGAAGAGAACTCTTTGTCCGGGCGCATCTGTATTTCGGACATGTGTAATGTGGTGCCGCGTATATCGCATTCGAGTAGACAGGTACGTGACGGTCGGCCTAGGATGCTGAGGTCGATACGATACGTTGCATGGCTGTCCGTGTACTCGACTTGCTCGGCGCTGACGGTTGCTCCGATTGTCGAGAAAACGCCTAGTTCGGCATCGACAATCTTGGAGTTCTTTATCTTGACCTTGAACTCTTGGTAGAGGGATGGGCTGTTGTAGTAAACGGTTCGGGTTCCGTCGGTGCACTCATCGGTCGCTTCCCATTTGACGACGGGCTGGCCCGAGCTGGCTATTAGCAGTTCTGCTCCAAAGGATATAGCATGGGTGATGGCAACCAACAATGCCCAGCCGACAAAGAGATAGAGAACAAAATATGCAGCGGGGTGTTTTGAGCGGATGTTTTGGAGCGCGTCGGGGGCATTCATGGGGTACCTCCAAATTGCTATCTATGGCAATCAAATTATACCCCACCGTCATGAGCGCCACCTCGAGTGGTGGCTCGGCATTTAGCCATTTAGTGGTACGCATTAAATGTCGGATTCCGGCTCTACAAGATTTAGCTTTCAATCTTATGCAGATGCGAATTATGCAACTTTGCATAATCATTGGGTGCGGTCTGCACTCAGGACATGTATATCGACTGAGGGAGCGTGTCCGCCCCGCTTGCTTGCCCCGCGCCGTGGTACGATTTTTGAGTTTGAAAGTCCCGCCGCGCTCCGGCTGCCCTTGCAGCTTGGCGTGCGGCCGCACGTAAAGGAGCCATTATGGCCGGTATGAACATGCAGCAGATGATGAAGCAGGCCCGCAAGATGCAGGAGCAGCTTGCCGCCGCGCAGGAGAACCTCAAGTCCCAGACCGTCGACGCCTCTGCCGGCGGCGGTATGGTCAAGGTGACCGTTAACGGCGAGATGGAGCTCGTCAACCTCACCATCGATCCCGATGCCCTCGATCCCGAGGACGTCGATATGCTGCAGGACATGATCATGGCTGCTGTCAACGAGGCCGTCCGCGGCGTCAACGAGCTCGCCAACAAGCAGATGGGCGCCATCACCGGCGGCCTCAACATCCCGGGCATGCCGTTCTAAGACGCGCATATATATGAGTGCGAATCACAGTCTGCAAAAACTGCTCGATGAGCTGGGTCGTCTGCCGGGCATTGGTCCCAAGTCGGCTCAGCGCATCGCCTATTACCTGCTCGAGGCCGATGCCGAGGAGGCCCGCCGCCTGGCCGAGGCCATCCTGGAGGTCAAGCAGGAGGTCCACTTTTGCAGCCGTTGCTTTAACTACGCCACGGCCGACGAGTGCTCCATCTGCCAGGACCCGATGCGCGATACCACTCGCATCTGCGTGGTGGGCGAGCCGCGCGACGTCCAGGCGATTGAGCGCACGGGCAGCTACCATGGCCTGTACCATGTGCTGGGCGGCGTGATCAGCCCCATGGACAAGATCGGCCCCGAGCAGCTGCATATCCGCGAGCTGCTGGCGCGCCTGGGCCACGAGGACATCCACGAGGTCATTATCGCCACCAACCCCAACATTGAGGGCGAGACCACGGCGAGCTACCTGGCCCGTACCATCAAACCGTTGGGCGTTGAGGTATCGCGTCTTGCGAGCGGCCTTCCCGTGGGCGGCGACTTGGAGTATGCCGACGAGCTTACGCTTGGCCGCGCTATCGAGGCCCGCCGCGCGATCTAAGCGGCGTCAGCTCCGCGGCATGTCCCGTCGGCCTGCCGCACGGGGCACTCATAATTAGGCACGCGTTCATTCATTTGTTGTGCAACAAACCTGCTTTTCATCCGCTTATCGCGTGGATGGGTCCGCTCGCACCGCGTATTTGCCCATTCGTTGCGCAACCTTTTGGGTTCGCTGATACACTCAAATGTGGATATGAAAGAATGCGCCGCTTTTAAGCGGCGTGTTTTTGTTGGAGGAGAACGCATGCGGCCCGGGGGCACTCAGACAAAGCATGGCGCCGCGGTGCGCATGCGACGCCGGCTGGGCCTGGCGCCTCGGGCGTGCGTGCTGCTGTCTTGCTCGCTCGTGCTGGTCATAGCCGGTGTTTCGGCTTATGGCATGACGGTGCCGTCCATGGTGCAGGCGCATGCAGCGCGTGAATTGCATATAGGGCGCAAGGCCAAAAGCGACTTGGGAACGACAACCGGATATACGTGGGCGAGCGTGGTCTCGCACGTTGTGTTCGGTGGCGACGATGCGGACGGTTCCGAAACAGCGGACAACGAGGTTACGCTGGCAAACGGCAAGACCATCGTGCTCACCAACACCAAGGTCATTACGAAGCTTTCCAACAACAGTGTGGCTTCTGTCGTCAATAAGGCCGAGCAGCAGAAGGGGCAGGACGCCCAACAGACAGGCAAGCCCGGCGGTTCGGGTTCGTCTGGCTCCAGCTCCGATTCGTCGGGCGGCGGTTCCGGTTCGGGCTCCGCCTCTGGCGGTGGATCTTCGGGTGATGGCTCAACGGACGGCGGTACCGGCGGGGACGCGGACTCGGGTGGTCTCTCGGCTGCCGAGGAAGAGAGTGTCCACAGCTGGCTCGTGACCAAATGCAATATGCTCGATGGCTATGTCGCCCGCGCCAATAGCGTGGTGTCGACCTATAACGCCACGGGCGATACCGGACCGTGCGACACCCTGGCGAATGACATGTTTGTTATCCGTGCCGAGTTCGGTCGACAAAGGTTCTCGACCAAATCTAAGTGGTATCGGCAGTATGCCAATCTGTGGGGCTGCTATACCAACCTGTGTCAATGGGTTGGGCACTACGGCGACGACGACGTCGCGCTCAACAACTTCAACACCAATGTGGCGGCGATCGCCCTATGACGAACGACCTCGCTTCTACGGCAGCCCAGTCGCTCAACCGTGATCCCATGGTGGGCCTGCGCCTGGCGCGCGTCGACGGGTTTGAGCCGGCCGTCGCCCTGGGCACGGACGAGCTTCCCGCCTACCTGCGCCGTTTTACGATGCTGTTTGCCGATGACGCCACCATGCGCCGCGGCGGTATCGGCCGTGTGACGCGTGCCGTCAACGCGCAGGGCGAGGCCGTGGCGCTCAAGCAGCTCATCTTGCCAACGCGCGACGAATTTGATGACGATGTCGCCCACGAGGCACTGGTCACCAAGTTCAAGGCGGCGTTTCGCGAGGAATATGAATGCCATCGTGCCCTTTCGGGCCTTAAGGGCTTTCCCCGCTTATACGGGTGGGGCGAGGTCGACGGCGTGCCCGCGATTGTCATGGAGTGGGTCGAGGGCGAGACGCTCGCCCGCCTGCGCCCGCGCCTTGCCGTGGACGATGCCGGGCGTCTGTCGCCGCTCGTGGCGGCGCGCCTGGGTCGCGACCTGTTCGATCTGCTCTGCCGCATGAGCTTGGTGGGCGAGGGTTTTGTCCACCGCGATATCTCGCCCGCTAATATCATGGTGCGCACGGCGCGTCTGCCGCTCGACCGACAGCTTGCCGAGGGCACCTTCGACCTGTGCTTGATCGATTTTGGCTCGTCGCTGGCGCTCGAGCCCGCCTCTGCGGTGGCCGGCACCGGCGGCAAGGCGTCGTTTACCGAGCGCTATGCCACGCTGCGCCGTGCGACGGTTGCCTACGCCCCGCCCGAGATGCTCACCGACGATATCCCCGACTTACGCACGCTCCGCATGTCGCCGGCAATCGATGTATATGCTGCAGCGAGCACGGTCTACGAGCTCATCGCCGGTGTCGCGCCGTACGAAGTGGCGCCGGGTGCGTCGGGTACTTCGGGCTCGCGCAAAAAGACGCGCGATATCGCCAGCCCCTATCGCCTCAAGATGGATACGCTGCCCGATTATCCCGTCGGCGCCCACGCTCCCGGCTGCGACTTGACGCAACTGCTGCGACGCGAGCCCGATGTGGCACTTGCCGCGGCCGAACAGGCTCAGCAGCTGGGGCTCGATCCAAATTCCGAGGATCTGCGCGATGCACTGGCGTTTGTCGACGCTCAGCTGTTCGATGTGGTGATGGCCTGCCTGTCCTGCCATCAGGAAGATCGCCCCGAGCCGGCTGCGGTGGAGGCGGCGCTCTCGGCATTTTGCGACCACTATGCGCAAAATGTCGCCCGCTCGCTTCGCGCCGAGCCGCTCATGCCGTGCCCGATGGAGGTATCGGGGCACGCAGCCCGGCGTGCGGCGATGGTTGGTGCGACGGCGGCATGCGGCGTGCTTTGGGCTGTGGTCGTGGTATCAGCGGCGCTGTTGGCGTCGGGCGCCCATGTGACGCTCGTCGTGGGACCGCTTATGTGGTCTGGGAGGCTGCCGGCCATTATCGCCGCGCTGGCGTTGGCGCTGCCGGGCGTGGTGGGCATTGCTGCCGGAGCCTTGGCGCGCAATCGCCGCGCGGGGTTCCTGCAGGGCGTGTTGGCCCTTTCCGCCTGCGAGGTTCCGGCTCTGGTCGCACTCGCATGTGCCGTGTTTTCCCAGCATGCCGTGGCGGGTGGCCTGGTGGCCGCCATAATTGCAACCTATGCGCTCACGTGGTTTTTGCTGGCGATGGGGTTTGCCTTTGAGCTTCCCGTCGTGTCAGCACGACGTGCGAAAATTCCCATGGCGACGCCGCTTGCCGGCGGAGCCGCGGCTGCCCGCGCCTTTGGCGGGCCGGCCGAAGCATCCGACACTATCTCTGCGACCAAGGAGGGCTAAGCCATGGCTTCTCAAGCTGAGCTCACCCCGTGCGGGGCAATGTTTGACATCTTTAAGCGCGCAGCGCACCTGAGCCATATCGAACTGTGCGGCCTGGTGCTCTCGAGCCGCCCGCTCGCCGACGGCCGTAGTCCGCAGAGCCGTGCCGCCGATCGCTCCTGGGTTTCGCGCTTTATCGTGCGCGCGCCGGTCGGCACGCTGCAGGAACGTTATTTTGCCGATTACGGCACCTCGACCGCGCGCATTATGTCGCAGCTGGCCCTGCGCCGTCGCAATCCCATGGACGCCGCGGCCGTGACCAATATGGTGTGCGGCCCCGCTGGCGAGCCCATGGTGCGGGCACTCGAGGAATGCCATCAGGACACGAATCTCTATCGCAATGCGCTCGAGCGCCTGTCACAGGCGGCTGAGCTCATGCCCGCCGAACGTGCCGAGGCCATCCTGGTGCTGTTTGTCGCCGTGGGTTGCTCGGCAGATGTCCGCTCGTCGGTGACCTATGCCATCGACTACGCTCATGCGACCTGTGGCGGCGCCACGTCGACGCCGCGCTCGCTGAGCACATCTTCGGTCGCGGGCGAGCGCGAGGTCGCGCCGGCGCATCCGCTGGGACTGCTGCGCGTGCAAAACGGCTACGTGGTGAGCGCCCCGCGCTGGATTCAGCCGAGTGAGGAAGGCGTCGAGATCGGCGCACTGGCAACGGGGGAGGGCGACATCACCGATGTCGGTGACGACGTCTCGGCCCGCCATGCCCATATCTGGTGCGACGATTCTGGCACATGGTTTGTCGAGGACCTGTCGTCCACGAACGGCACCGTTGTGGTAAACGGGGCCACGAGTGTGTGTGTTCAAGTAGAGCCTGGCCGCTCCGCCCAGCTCAACCCCGGCGACGAGCTCAAACTCGGCGAATCCACCACCTACGCCATCCTCCTCGGCGCCCTCTAGCCGGCAGTTAGGGACGTTCCTTTTCTGCCGGCACTCGGGGACACTCCTTGGCGTGCCAGAGCCAGTCGCCCGGGGATGGAGGGGCCATCTCGCCCCTTGGCAGTCACCCGGGGTAAACCTTTACCGCCTGCCTATATTTGCCGAAATTACACTTGACGGCGGGGTACAATAAACCCGCATGCGGATTTCCGTTGCGGGCGCTTCCCATCGCCGGGGCGTGCCCGGGAGCATCCGGCATGCGGCCTTTGCGGCGCTCGGTCATGTGCAAGACGGGTAGCTGGGCCTGTGGAGCGCGTGCAGCCCTCCTCGCCTCGGCATGCCTTCTCTCCACGCCATGTACCTGCTGCTGAGTCCGCCTGCCAGATGATTGGAAGCAACAACGAAAATCCCATCACGCCAACATCCCGGCGATCGCCGGGGCCTGTATACCTATATGAGAGGAGAGGGGTATATGGCGCGTAAGTTTAAGTCTATGGACGGCAACGAGGCGGCCGCATATGTTTCGTATGCGTACACCGAGGTAGCGGGAATTTATCCCATTACGCCGTCCAGCCCGATGGCCGACCATGTCGACCAGTGGGCGGCCCAGGGTCGCAAGAACATCTTCGGCACCCCGGTCAAGGTCGTCGAGATGGAGTCCGAGGCGGGTGCAGCCGGTACCGTTCACGGTTCGCTGGGCGCCGGTGCTCTGACCACCACCTACACGGCTTCTCAGGGTCTGCTCCTGATGATCCCGAACATGTACAAGATCGCGGGCGAGCAGCTCCCGGGCGTTTTCCACGTCTCCGCGCGTTGCGTCGCTTCGCACGCCCTGAACATCTTCGGTGATCACTCCGACGTCATGGCCTGCCGCCAGACCGGCTTCGCCATGCTCGCCGAGGGCAACGTCCAGGAGGTCATGGATCTGTCCCCCGTGGCCCATCTGGCCGCG
>UQKV01000036.1 GCA_900541665.1 uncultured Collinsella sp. | reverse complement strand
AGCCGTTAGGACCAAGCAGAGCAACGAGCTCCCCACGGTTCACCCGCAATGAAACGCCGTCGATCACCGTATGACCCGCATAGGAAAACACCACGTCGCGAAACTCGATGAGCGGCGTGACCTCGGTGCCGGCAGCACCGCTCGCACCCATCGCGTTATTCGTATCGTTTGCCAAAACGTCGCCCTTCCCTACTCACATCGACGGTTCGACCGTCCGCGCTACAGCACCGCGCACAACACGGCGAGCAACGCAACGCCGGCCGCGTAAACCGCATCGCGCCAGCCAAAGCCGCTCCGTGCAGGCGCCGGATACACGCCGGCGAAGCCGCGGCACAGCATGGCCTCGTCCATCGCACGACTGCATTCCATCGCCTTGATAAACGTCATGCCCATGATACCCGCCAGCGAATCGGTGCGCGAAAAACCCGCAGGCGCACGGCCCACGCTGCGCAGCATGACCGATTCGCACAGGTCGTGCGCCGTGCGTCCCAGCACCTCGATATGCTTGAGTGCCATGTCAAACGTAAAGATAACCTCGTCGGGCAGGTGCAGCATTTTGAGCGCCGCCGACATGCGGCTCCAGGTGAGCGTCCACGAAACACCCAGCACCAGCGACACATTAATAAACGTCTTGAGCGCGATCTTGAGCATGGCGCCCGTGGCAGAAGCGCCCAGCAGCAGGGCAGGCAGTGCCAGAACCACTGCAAGCCCCGTGGCGCCGAGCGCCGGTACAAAGGTCGCACGCAGCCCGCGTGCGGGGCGCACCGCGACCAGCACCAGCGCGATAGCCGCCATCAGCATCAGATACAGCGGACTCTGCGTCAGGCACACGCACAGGACGCAGACGAACATCCCCACCAGGCGCACCGGAGCCGAAACGCAAGAAAGGGCGCGGTCGACCATCGACCCGCCCTCGTGCGCGCCTCCACCCAGGCGAACCCGCTCAAGCAGGCTCGCCAGGTGCAGGACATTCTTTTGCATCACACGATGCCGAGCCCCCGCGGGCTCGTATCGCTCCTCGGTCGCAAGCCAGCTAGGCAGCTCGGCTATTGCCATGAGCACCGCTTTCCTTAACCGTCAGCGAGATCAGACGGAATGCGATGGTGAGCACCGCCACACCAATCACACCGGAAAGGATATACATGGCAGCCTGGCCGGCAAAGCCAAGGCCTTGCTCCTCGGAATAGGCCTGCAGGTAATCACCCGTGGGCAGCGCGTCGGCAAAGGTCGGAGTATCGAGGCCGACCGAAGCCCGCAGGCTGTCGTCGCCAGCCTCCTGAACGGCAGTCGCGGCGCCCTCGGCGTCCCACTCACCCCAGGCGTCACCGGTGGCCAGCAAGCCCAGCGGCGTGGCCACCACGAGCACGGCGACCAAAATGAGCGTGGGAACCAGCGAGGTCTTCTTGGCAGCAGCGCCCTCGGCGGCAAGCTGGCCATCGGCGGCCTCGGGACCGACGATAACGCCCGGCGCCGTCTTCTTGATAAAGCCGTAGATCGCGGCCGTCGCCACGCCCTCGACCACGCCGGCAACCAGCATATGCGGGATCAACATGGCCGGAATAGCCACGGACAGCGGGAAGGGGCAGTACAGCGGAGCGCCCGAAGCATTCGTGAAGAGCATCGGCTGAATACCAAACTCGATGGCAGCGCACAGGGCCGCCAGGCACAGGCCGACCCAGCCGCTCACGATGGCAGAAACCGAGGTGCCCCAGCTCTTGTCGTACAGACGGCTGTTGAGCGCCCGGAACACGATAGCAGCGACAAACGGCAGCACAAAGGCCATGTTAAAGCAGTTGGCGCCAAACGACAGAACGCCGCCGTCGCCAAATAGCAGCGCCTGCAGCGCCAGCGCGACCGAGACAGCGATAGCCGCGGCCTCGGGGCCCAGCAGCAACGCGATGAGTGCGCCGCCGACGGCGTGGCCTGTGGTGCCGCCGGGCAACGGCACGTTGAACATCATGAGCAAGAAGGAAAATGCGGCGCAGATGCCCAGGAAAGCCATGTGCTCGCGATCGAGCGTGGCGCGCACCTTCTTGATGCAGTGGACCCAAACGGGCACCATTGCCACCGCCATGACGGCATCGGTCTGCGGGGACAGATAATTATCTGGAATGTGCATGTACGCCTCCCGGTTGTCGGCGCACGGAATTGCAACGCCGCTTAAATCACCTTGCCAGTGTTACGTAATGTCAGATTCGTAACACGCCGCGGGCTATCATAGCAAAACGGCGCACTGCCGACAAAGCAGCACGCCGTTATGTAATGCGCGTGTCATATATGCAGGCTCAACGGTGCCTTATACCGAAAACAGCAGTCACGTAAGACTCGGCGGCAGCCGACGCTGGCCTATATCCGGCGCAGGACCTAGCCGCGGACCTCGCCGTTTACGCCCTTGCACACCTTGGTAACGATCTTCTGGTGCGCCTTTTCGACCTCTTCGCTGGTAAGCGTGTGGTCGTCGGAGCGATACGTAAGCGCAAAGGCCATGGACTTCTTGCCCGCTCCGATGCGGATGGGATCGCGGTAGACGTCGAACAGACGCACATCCTCGAGCAGCTTGCCTCCGGCGCTGGTAATACGGCGCTCAAGATCCTCGCAGGTCACAGTGTTGTCGACCACGATAGCAAGGTCGTGCTCAACGGCCGGGTACTGCGAGAACTCACGGTAGTTCTCCTGGTTGCGGGCGCCCTTGATCAGCTTGTCCAGGTCGAGCTCAAAGGCAACGACAACCTCGTCAATGCCCATAGCCTCGCGCGCCTCGGGGTGAATCTCGCCAACCCAGCCCAGCACGGTACCGCCGGACAGAACCTCGGCGGCGCGACCCGGCTGCAAGAAGGCATAGCCCTCGCCCTCGACGGGACGGAAGCGAACCTTCTCGATGCGCAGCTGAGCAAGCAGCTCCTCGACAATGCCCTTGCCAAAGAAGAAGCGCAGCTTACGGTACTTCATGTTCCAGGACTGCTCGCTCCACTGGCCCGAGAGCACGCCCGCCACGGACTTGGTCTCCTTGGGCAGGCTGGCGTTCTCGCGACCGTGGAACAGGCTGCCGACCTCGTACAGATGCACGTTGGGCGTGCCGTGCGCCTCGTTGTAGGCCACAGACTGCAGCAGACCCGGCAGCAACGAGCGGCGCATCTCGGTCTGCTCGGCGACCAACGGGTTCATGAGCACCACGGGGCAGCCGCGGCCTTCGGTGGACATGCCGATCTTCTCCAGGTCGCCCGGGGCGGCAAAGCCAAAGGTCGTGGTCTCGTTGAGGCCGCAGGCGCGCAGGATCTCGCCGACCTTACGGGTAAGCTTCTGCTCGCGCGTCAGACCGCCGATATGGTTCTTGGCAGCCGGAATGGTCGCCGTGACGCGACCCATGCCCCATAGGCGCAGGACCTCCTCGATCAGATCGATCTCGCGCGGCAGGTCGGGACGGAAGCTCGGCGGCGTGACCATAAAGTCCTCACCGTCGCGCTCGACGGTGCAGCCCAGGCGGGTGAGCGAGCGCTCGATAAAGTCGGGCTCGATGTCGGCACCGCAGATGGCGTGTACGCGGGCCAGGCGCAGCTTAATGCTGTCGATGGTCTTGGGCGCGGGGAAAACGTCGACATAGCCGGGAGCAACCTCGCCGCCGGCGATCTCCTCGATGAGCGCGCACGTCACATTGGCGACGTCCACGCAGCCGGTCTCGTCGACCTGGCGCTCAAAGCGGATGGAGGCGTCGGAGATCAGCGAAAGGTCGCGGCTGGTGTGCGAGGTGCGGCCGGCGTTGAAGCAGGCGCTCTCGACCATCACGTCGACGGTGTCGTCCTCAATCTCGGAATCCATGCCACCCATAACGCCGGCCAGCGCCACGGGACGCTCGCCGTCGGTAATGAGGCCCATGCCGGCGTCGAGCACGCGCTCCTCGCCGTCGAGCGTCGTGAACTTCTCGTCCTGCTGGGCGGCGCGAACCACCACACGACGGTGGCCATCGCGCTCGGCAAAGGTGTCGAGGTCAAAGGCGTGCAGCGGCTGACCAGTGAGCATCATCACATAGTTGGTGATGTCGACGATGTTGTTGTGCGGGCGCACGCCCAGGGCGTTGAGGCGCTTGACCATCCAGTCGGGCGACGGACCGACCTTCACGTTGCGCACGATGCGGGCAACATAGCGGTCGCACAGGCCCTCGTCGGCAATCTCGACGGAAAGCTCGTCGTCGGTCGCGCGGCCGGTCTCGGCCTTGATGGCGGGCAGCTCAACGTGGAAATCGCGGTCGAAGATGGCGCCGGTCTCGCGAGCCATGCCGATCATGGACAGGCAGTCGGGGCGGTTGGGCGTGATCTCGCAGTCGAGCACGGTGTCGCTCGAGCCCACGTACTCGGCAAACGGCATGCCGCAGGGCGTATCCTCGGGCAGGATCATAATGCCGGAGTGGTCGCCACCCAGGCCGAGCTCGCGCGCGGAGCAGTTCATGCCCATGGACACGACACCGCGAAGCTTGCTCTTCTTAATCTTGACGTCGCCGGGAAGCACGGCGCCGATCATGGCCGTGACGATGTGGTCGCCGGCCTCAAAGTTCTGCGCGCCGCAGACGATCTGCAGCGGAGCGGGATTGCCGTCGGGGTCGAGGTTCTTGTCGCCCACGTCGACCGAGCACACATACATGTGGTCGCTATCGGGGTGCGGGGTCTTGGTGAGCACCTTGGCGGTCACCACGTGGTCGAAGGACTCGCCCACGGTGTCGATCGCCTCGACCTCGGTGCCGGTACGGATATATTCGTCCGAAAGGGTCTTGGGATCCTCCGGAATATCGATCATGGTCTTGAGCCAGTCGTAAGAAACGCGCATGTAGCTCTCCTAGTTCTTAATCTCCGCATAGGGAGGAAATATCAAATGAAGACGTTCGCCTTAGGGTTGTCCAGGTGCCCCAGGTTGGCGTGAAAGAGGAGCGACGCGTACTAAAGGTACGCGAGCGACGGTTTGAACGCCAAGATGGGGTGCCTGGGCAAGCCTAAAATTGGTTCAAGAAGCGCATATCGCCCGTCATGAGCATTCTGAGGTCGGGCAAGTCGTAGCGCAGTGCCGCGACGCGCTCGGCGCCAATACCAAAGGCAAAGCCGGTGTACTTCTCGGGGTCGATGCCGCAGTTGATCAGGACGTTGGGGTCGACCATGCCGCAGCCCAGGATCTCGATCCAGCCGCTGTGCTTGCAGAAGTTGCAGCCCTTGCCGCCGCACACGTGGCAGCTCACGTCCACCTCGCAGGAAGGCTCGGTGAAGGGGAAGAAATGCGGGCGATAGCGCGTCTTGCGGTCCTCGCCAAACATGCACTTAACAAAGTAGTCGAGCGTGCCCTTAAGATCGCCAAAGGTGATGCCCTCGTCGACGACCAGGCCTTCGATCTGGTTGAACTGCGGCAGGTGGCAGGCGTCGGCCGTGTCGGGACGATAGACGGTGCCCGGGCAGATCATGTAGATGGGCGGCTTTTGCGACTCCATGGTGTGGATTTGCACGCCCGAGGTCTGGGTGCGCAGCAGCACGTCGGACTCGCCGTGGGCATGAGCCTCGGGGTGCGCGACGCTGCCGGGGTTGTTGTCGACCACGTAGAAGGTATCGCGGGCCGAACGGCTCGGGTGATCCATGGGGGCGTTGAGCGCGGTGAAGTTGTAGTAGGAGGTGTCGACCATGGGGCCGGACTCGACGGTGTAGCCGATGCCGCAGAAGATGTCCTCGGCCTCCTCGATGATCTGCTTGATCAGGTGCTGGTGGCCGATCTGCGGACGGATGCCCGGCAGCGTGATGTCGACGGCATCGTGCTCGAGTGCGTGTTTGAGGGCGGCGGCCTTCATCTCGGTGGTGCGCTCGTCGAGCATGCCCTCGATCAGCTGGCGCATCTCGTTGGCGCGCTTGCCCATCACGGGACGATCCTCGGGGGCGAGCTTGCCCATCATGCGCATCAGGCCGGTGATGCGGCCCTTGCGACCGAGCAGCTCAACGCGTGCAGCCTCGAGCTTGGCGGCGTCGTCGGCGCCTGCAACGAGCTCCTTGGCCTCTTCCTCGAGTTTGACCAGATCATCAATCAGACTCATGTCTTCCCTTTCGTCTCTCGCGTTCCCCGCTCGCCGGGACGACTGCCGCCGCCTGGCGTTGCGAAAACGCGGCCCGGTTCGGTAACAAAAAACCGTCCTCGGGCATGTGCATTGCCCAAGGACGGTTAAATTCCGCGGTACCACCTTGTTTGACCCGGCGGATGTCTGGCCCGCCGCGCCCACTCTGCGCCTCTTGTCGCGAGGCTCACGGCTTCCCTACTGAGGCTTTGCTGCCACTGGCCGCGCGCCCGTTGAGGTCGCTGCTCGGGAGTGAACGCTTGGCCCTTGCCACCGCAGGAAGGCTTGCAGCCCATGACCTTCCCTCTCTTGCCGGCGACACGGCGGGCAAAACCCTCTCCGTCAACGCATTGGGCTATAGGATAACACATTTCGCGAGCGCATCGCCGCGTTCCGTTTTGTTCGCGCTGGGTACAAGGCAGGTAGCTGTGCAAACCGGCCGTGCACCCGTCTGCGGCGCTCGGCATGCGAGATTAAGGATACGGTATGGGAAAGAAGCACGATAAGAAAGCCAAACCCGCAGCGGGCAAGACGCCCAACGGCATCAAGGTCGATAAGGCCGTCAAAAAATTCCGCAAGCTCGAAGGCAAACTGTGGACCCGCGAGTACCTGCTCAAAATTGCCGAGTTCGATGGCGCGACGATTGCCCCCGCCAACGGCGCCGCGGCCCGCGCCGATGCCATGGGCACCCTTGCCGGCGAGCATCACAAACTCTTGACCAGCGAGAAGTCCGTTGAGCTTGTGCGCTCTCTCGCGCGTGAGACGGTCGCCGGAGGCAAGATCGACGACCCGCAGCTGCTTGACGAGATCCGCGTGCTCGGCCGCGACCAGCGCGAGGCAAGCGTCATCCCCACCGAGGAGGCCGAGGCCTGGACCAGGCTCACCTGCGAGGCAGACGCCGTGTGGCACAAGGCCAAGGCGGCCAACGACTGGGCAAGCTTTGAGCCCTATGTGGATAGAATCATCGCCCAACTTAAGCATCAGGCCGAGCTCATGGACCCCAAGCGCGACCCATACGACGTTTGGCTCGACCAGTACGAGCGCGGCCTTTCTGCCAAGAGCTTCGACGCGTTTTGCGATGAGGTCAAGGCGACGGTCGTGCCGCTCGTGCACGCCATCGGCGAGCGCGGCCAGCAGCCCGATGCCGACTTTTTGCACGCCCGCGTGCCCGAGGCCGCCCAGTGTGCCATGAGCTTCGACCTTATGAAGCTCGTAGGCCTGGACCTGAACGACACCACGCTTGCCTTTACCGAGCACCCGTTTAGCGAGGGCTTTGCCGTGGGCGACGCGCGCATCGCGACGCACATCTACGAGGACGACTGCATCTCCAACGTCTACAGCATCATCCACGAGGCGGGACACACCATGTACGAGCTGGGCGTCAATCCCGCCTATGCGCGCACCTGCCTGGAGGGCGGCACCTCCATGGGCATCCACGAGAGCCAGAGCCGCTTTTTCGAGAACACCGTGGGTCGCAGCCGCGCCTTTATGGGACCGCTGCTCGAGGTGCTGCGCCGCCACGCACCCGAGGTCTACGGCGACGTCGACGAGGACACGCTCTACCGCGCCGTGAACATCGCGCAGCCGTCGTTGATCCGCACCGAGGCCGACGAGCTCACCTATCCGCTGCACGTTATGGTGCGCTACGAGATCGAGCGCATGCTATTTGCCGGCGAGGCCACGGCCAAGGACATCCCCGCGCTTTGGAATCGCTTTATGAACGAGTACCTGGGCATTCCCGTTCCCGACGACACGCACGGCTGCCTGCAGGATACGCACTGGAGCGGTGGCTCGTTTGGCTACTTCCCCACCTATGCGCTGGGTAGCGCCTACGATGCCATGTTCGTGCCGGCCATGTGCCGCGACGGCGTCGACCTCAACGGCGCCTGTGCGAGCGGCGATTTGGCGCCCGTCCGCGCCTGGCTGGGCGAGCACATTTGGCAGTGGGGCCGCGCCAAGGACGCGCCGGAGCTCATCAAGGGCGCCTGCGGCATGGCGTTCGATGCCCGCTACTACTGCAGCTACCTGCAGGACAAGTTCACCACGCTCTACGAGCTGTAAGGCATAACCGACACGCCAACGCAAAGGGGGCGCCGCGGAACCAATCCGCAGCGTCCCCTTTTTTCACCTAGTCGTTTAAGAACGTCCCCAATGACTACCTTACAGAGCTTCCAGCGCGGCGGCGATGCGCTTCATGGCGGCATCGGCGGATGCTTGGTCGGGCGCCTCGGCCAGCACGCGGATAACCGACTCGGTTCCGCTCTTGCGCACCAGTACGCGGCCCTCGCCTGCCAGCGCGGCCTCGGCCTCGGCGATGGCGTTCTGCACGCCCATGTTCTCGAGCGCGGCGTCCTTGTCCGCCACGTGCACGGCCACCTGCGCCTGCGGCAGCAGCTTGCACGGAGCCGTGAGCTGCGAGAGCGTCTCGCGCTCGGCACGAATCACTTCCATCACGCGCAGCGAAGTCATAATGCCGTCGCCCGTGCGCTCGATATCGCCAAAGATCGTATGGCCCGTCTGCTCGCCGCCCAAGCTGTAGCCGCCCTCGCGCATCTTGGCATACACGTGACGGTCGCCCACGCCGCTGGTCACGGCGCTCAGACCGGCAAGCTCCAGCGACTTGACCAGGCCAAAGTTGCTGGCAATCGTCGGCACCACGGTACCGCCCGAGAGTCGCCCGTGCTTGTTCAGATACACGCCGCACACGTACAGGATCTGGTCGCCGTCTACCACGCGACCGCGCTCATCCACGGCCAGGCAGCGGTCGGCATCGCCGTCGTAGGCAAAGCCCACGTCCAGGCCCTGCTCCACCACGTGGCGTTGTAGGCGCTCCATATGCGTGGAGCCGCAGTCGACGTTGATGTTAAAACCATCGGGCGCGGCATTGATCACGCGCACGTCGGCGCCCAGCGCGTCAAACACCGGCTTGGCCACCGAGGAAGCCGAGCCGTTGGCGCAGTCAATACCGATCTTGACGCCCTGCAGCGAAAAGTTCGCGCTTGCGATGAGCGAAGCGATGTAGCGGTTGCGACCCTGCATGTAGTCCACCGTGGCGCCAATGTGGTTGCCCGTTGCCAGCGGCACCTCGCTCTTGCCATCGATATAGTCCTCGATGAGCTCAAGCACGTCCTCGTCCATCTTAAAGCCGTCGCTGTTGACGAGCTTAATGCCGTTATCGCAAAACGGGTTGTGGCTCGCGCTGATCATGATGCCGCAATCGAAGCAGCCCTCCACGGTCTGATGCGCCACGCCCGGCGTCGGGATCACGTGCAGCATGTAGGCGTCCGCGCCGCTCGCGACCAGGCCGCTCACCAGCGCCGCCTCAAACATATAGCTCGAGCGACGTGTGTCCTTGCCCACGATGACGCGCGCCTTAGCACTGCGGTTGGCGCCGTAATACCAGCCCACAAAACGGCCAATCTTATAAGCGTGCTCTACCGTCAGCCCAACGTTGGCCTCACCGCGAAAGCCGTCGGTGCCAAAGTACTTCATGCGCTCTCCTTACAAAATAGGGGCGGACAGATTGCCTGTCCGCCCCAAAATGGTACTCGATTATCTGCGCTACCAGAAAAACCCTACGCCGACGCGCTGTCGCGAGCCGCCTGGCATGTAGGAGTCTGACGCAGTGTAAGCGGCTTGTCCCCCGCCTCGGCCGACGTGGTCAGCGTATACGTGATCGTCGTCGTCTCGCCAGCATGCAGGTCAACGGTACCCGAATAGAAGGGGATTCCATGCCACGTAGCGGCGCCAAGACCAAACTGGGTGCCCTCAACCGTAAGGTCACTGATGTTGCCGCCCGTCGGGGCAAACAGTGAGACATTCAGACGCTCGTCGTCGCGCGCGGCATCGGGCGCGCTCGCCGCGACGTAGTCGGGCAGCTTGCCGGCCTCCTCCTGCGTCATGATGTTCGTCAGGGTAACGGTGATGCGATAGGAACACGTGCCGTCGCCGTTCTTCACGCCCTGGCCAATCTGCGTGTCGGCGTTCAGATACCAGTCGAGCTTGGAAAAGCTCAGGTTGTTAAAGTAAACGCCGGCAACGGGATCGGCACTCGGATCATCCGGATCGGGCAGCGAGGCGTCAATGCCCGTCTCTTTGATGGCATTCTGCTCATCATCGTTTCTCATCCAAGCAATCAGACGGCCCTCTTCGGCACCGCGCTCGAATGCACCGACAAGCTTTGTAACGTCGACGTCACCGATGCCACCGAGAATCTTGTCGAAGGCAGCGCTGGCAACGGATGCAAAGATGCCGTCCGACTCCTCGACCGGATAGTTCCAGTACACATCGTGCATGAGGACCTTTGCGGCGTTGGTGCCGTCGACAACCGTTCCGTCGGGCAGCGACACGTTACCGACCAGGCCCAGCAGATACTGCAGGAACACCGGGTCGATACCCACGACGCCGTCAACGTCCTGCCCATACTGGGACTTCCACAGCGCGGCGACACGCTGCGAGTTGCGGGGCCAATCAGGCGAATAGGTATTGCCCGAGTTGTACAGGTTGCTGTGGTTGCCGAACAGCGCCTCATCCTCTTCGTCGACGCTCTCGACTGCCTCATCCTCGCTGAGTCCAATGCGGGGAACAAACTCGCCAATCGACATCTGGCCGTCGGTGACCGAAATCAGGCCCTGCGAACCGCCAAAGCCGCCGCAAGCACGAATCTCGACGTTGTTCATGGCGTACACAAGGTAGTTGCGCGTCTGGCCGTTGGCGCCGAGCATCTGGGGGAGGACGGGGGCGACCTTCTCCGCCGCGTCAACCGCACCGTTGAGGGTGGCAAAGCCGTCCTTGGCCTTATCGACCAGCTCGGTCACCTGGGAAATATGAGTATCGCCAATGCCCTGGACCTTCTCGTTGGCGCTCTTGAACACCTTCGAGCTGCTGGAAAGCGAATCGGCGACCGCCTGCAGCGCGGACACGTTAATCATGCCGTCCTGGAACAGCTTGCCGGGCGTAGCCTGCGAAAGGTTATCGGCCATGGGAACCAGCGCATTGCTCGAGACATCGGACAGGGCGTCGATCATGGTGCGGGCCGCATTGATATCGCTGCCATACACCGGGATAAACGAAGCCGCCGCCCACAGCGGGCTCGAGGTCTCCGCCTTCATGCTGTTGCAGAGCTCATCGATCTTCTTCGCGTCGTCAGGCAGCGTCGAAAAATCGCCCGACGTGACCTTGTCCTTAAGGCCACCGACGATCTCGACAGCCTCCTTCGCTTCGCTCTTTACGGTCTTTGCCGAGTTAAGCAGCATAAAGCCGCTTGCGCCAAGCGCAACGAGAAGCACCGCGACTACAGCGGCAATAATGGCGCCGGTGTGACGCTTTTTGCGCTCGCCCTTGCGATGACGATGACGGACCAGACCGTCAGAGGTCGAACTCGACGAAGCGTCGCTACCGTAGTTCAAGCCAAAATCGTAATAATCTTCCTTGGAACCCGAGCCCGCAAACTCGGCACCGCTATCATCCAGGCGGGCGAACGTGCCAGTCTCGGAGGCGCCGGTGTAAATCGTGCCAAGGTTACCCGTAAGCCCCGCGCCACCGGCAGAGGGAGTATTGTTGGCGGCCTTGCCGGCATTAACGTTGCCGGCGGCATTCGCGGCGTTGGCAGCACCCGCGTTGTTCGCGGGTACCGAAGGAGCCCCGATCGGCTGCGACGCGGAGGTTGCACCGCCCGCAAAGACATTCCCTCTTGCACGGCCGGTCTTTTTTGCCTTTTGAGACTGCTCGTACAGAGCGGTAAACATCGCCGTCTCGCCCGGGGACACGCGCTTACCGGAACCGCCCTGTCCAGCGCCGCCCGGCGTGCCGGCCTTACCAGCCCCGTTCGGACGCGGCGGAACTGCAGGACGGCCGCTATCGCTGCCCTTAAAGTGATTACCAGCCATAAAGAAATCCTCGCAATTGAGTCGCAATGAAAAAGTCCATAACGTTACTAGTTTATGGCATTTTGGGCATCGACAGCTAAACTCCAGACACGGACGTCAATTGGCGAAAATGCGGCACAACACCTTTTCTGTCTTGGCGGCGGCGCCAGCTACACCGTGAGGAACATCATCACGATGATCATGGCAAAGCCGATAAGGTCGGTCGGCAAAAACACCGTGCCCAGCATAACGGCGCTGGTGATAGTCGCCGAAACCGGCTCCACAGTTCCGATGAGGCTCGCGCGCACCGAGCCGATGTCCTTAACGCCCTGCATATAAAGCATGTAAGCAAAAAACGAGCCGATAACCACGAACACCGCGAGCGCCTCGATGCCGGCAGCGTCGAGCGCCGGCATATGCGCCCAGGGCCGCACGAAGACACATGAAACCACGCCCGCCGTGAGCATTGCCGAGCCCGTGACGATGGGGCTACCGTATTCGGGCAGGATCTTGGCGGGAATCACCGCCATACACGCGGCGCTGACCGCACACATAAGACCTGCTGCCAGGCCAAGCGGCGAGATATTCAGGCTGGTGGGGTCGCCGCCGGTGGCGATTAAAAAGGTTCCACCCAGAGCTAGGCCAATGCCGATGACTTCGCGAGTACGTGGCATGCGGCGATCGATCACGCAGGTGTAGCCCATGATGATAACGAGCTGCAGGCACTGGAGCACCGTCGCGGTTCCGGCGTTCGTCAGGCGCACGGCCGAAAGATAGCAAAACTGGTTGAACAGCAGGCCAAAGGCGGTAAAGAGCAGCAGCTGCTTGCGATCGGCGGGTGTGGTCCAGAGCTTAATCAGGCGCTCGCGGTCGCGCGTAACAACCACGGCCATAAAGAGTAGACCGGCGAGAATCTGACGTACGCTCATAAGCCACAAGGTGTCGACGTGGTAGGTATCGAACAGAAAGCTCGCGCTGGTGCCCGAGAAGCCCCAAAACGAACCGCCCACCAGCGTAGCCAAGACGCCCGTGATCATCTTGCGCGACGACGCATCGTTAAGGCGCTCGCGCCAGGCGCGGCGGGTGCTACGGCTGAGCTCGTCGGTGCCCTCGGGCACATCAATGTTCGATATATCGGTCATCGGCACCGAAGCCCCTGCGCCTTCGACCTGCTCGACACACTCTTTGCTCATTCCACTCCCCCGAAACAGCCTGGAAACAATTCGGCTTACCTTACCACGGCGAAGTCATCAGCTGGAGGCTTGTCCGCTTATCGGTAGGACAATTCCTTAGGCGTCTTTCCATAGCTCGATACCGCAATGGCCTTGCATTATGCGACAGCCAAATCGCGGCAGCAGGCTCTTTTGAGATGGATACGCCAAAGCCCCCGAATTCCACAATGTAAGCGATTTTTAAAAATGTTCTTGCCACCGAGTTCAGGCTCCGTTATATTATCCCTTGCGCGCTTGCGCACCCTTGATCGGGCGTTTAGCTCAGGGGGAGAGCGCTTCCCTGACACGGAAGAGGTCAGAAGTTCAAATCTTCTAACGCCCACCAAATGTTCGCAGCTCAGAGGCTATGTCCTCTGGGCTGTTTTGTTTTATGCCGCCAAATCCGCTGGCAGTTCCAACCGCCCAAGCAACCACCCTGCCCATGCACAAAACCGCGTCAATAGCCACCGAGGCCGAGGCCAACGCGTCTCGAACCCATCCGAGCCGCAACTCCTCAGCAAAACGCCGCGATGTCTGCGCCCTGCGGTATCCTTGAACCACTTGCACCTGCAGTACCAAGGAGCCATCATGCGCACCGAGCTCGATGTTCCCTTTTCACGCAAAGAAGAAGCCAAGGCGCTGGGCGCCAAATGGGACCGGATCAAGAAGATCTGGTATGTACCCAGCGGCGTCAACCCCGAGCCCTTTGCCGAGTGGCTGCCCGGTGTTGACCGATCCGACCCCTCAGCGCCGTATATATATCTAGTACTGGGCAAGCGCGAGTGCTGGAAGTGTCACAAAGAGACCTCGGTCGCGGCCTTCGGCATTCCCTATCGAACCGATAACGACGAGAGCATCGCCATCGCGCACGCGCCCAACAAGGCCGGGCACATTGCCATCGACACGGCCAACGCCAACGCACTCGCCATCGTGCCCGCTCTTGGCTGCGTGCCGGGCGAGATCCGCGACTACCCTCATAAGCGCTGCGGCTACAAGCCCGTAGGCGCGCGAGCCTCCAAAGCCCCGTCGCTCGGCAACACGTGCACCAGTTGCGACGTGCTGCAAGGCAGCAGCTATCTGTTCGAGGAGCCCTCGTCCCCGTTTGCCCTCACCGCCATCAACAAGCTGCCGGCACTGGAGTTTGTGCGCGTCGAAGTTGCCGGCGTCTTTGGCGTCCCGGCCGCGCGTACCGACTTTGACCAGGCGCTCTTTACCTGGGCACGCGACCATCACGCCGAGTTCCACAAGCAGCTCGGTGAGGGGATTTATTTGTAGAGGCAAAAGACACTCACAGCTAACTCCTCCGCATCACCTATCCCTCGTCGCCGGCGTCGTACACGATATCGAGGCCACAAACAGGGCATTTCTCCGGATACACCGGCATATGAACGCCTGTCCGTTTTCTCACTTCGTCGCTGGGTCTGTCGCGCGCATCGATGAACCGAATGTCGAGACACGGTATTTGCGAGCCGCAGCAAGGGCAGGTGACGACAAACGACCCGCAATCAACCTCTACGCTCGGAAACATATTGTTGTCTATAAGGGCACACGGCAGTTTTCCGTACTTCCCCATCGCAATATCGCCTCGCCAGCTCATACACGCTCCCCTCTCGCTATACAAATCAGGAAGAGCATGCACCGGCGGGTGGGCGCGATATTGCATCGCCACGCGATCCGATCAAACAACACGATTGTCAAAGAATGCCAAAGCCAAATACGCTAATACGGCAGAAGCCCCGCCTTTTCACGCTTCTTTTCCGAGCGATCGAACTCAATGCGATGGGCCTCAAGAAACACCGTATTGGGTCGCCACTGACGCTCATTCGGCTGCCTTAGCGTCGCACCCGCAAAGGAAACGTAGTCGGTCTTATCCAGCAGGTACGATCCGCACAGCCGATATTCGCCGCAAACAGGCTCAAACGAAATCAGGTGAGCATCAAATAGGGAATGAAGATCGCGCCGAAGCAGAATGCCGTTGCTGGCAACCTGCGATTTGGGTCCCGAGTAATTCTCGATATGTGCAGCCTCCAGAGCTTCGCTGACGCCGCAGTCCGACACCGCGCAACGGCCATCATAGGCGGCAACGAGCTGTTTGCGGAACCATTGCTGTCCCAATCGCTCGCGCCTTAACGCATAGCGGACCTTTTCGTCGTCGGTCGTACCCTGTCCGGTAAACTCAATATCGACGGGCATGTGCTTCAGATAACTCATGTCGGGTGCAAAACGAGGGTCCGGTCCGCCTTTATGAACAGGACCGTGCAGAACAAACCATCCGTTTTCGGGCTCGAACCGCTCAACAAACGCAAGGCCGAGCACCTTGTAGCCCACCTCGGTTGCAAATATGACTCCGACTGGAACGCCACATTCCATGCAGTTGAGCATTTTACGGTTGTAATTCTGGTCTCGAAAACCAACGGTACCCGGCGCTTGAACCGAGTACTTAATGACCCACGTACCATCGTCCAAATAGAGCGGAGGCACATCGGTGTAGAAGCTCTTTTTAGAGTTATGGACCGAAAGCGCAAAGATCTTATTGGGATCTTGCTTCACCCGATCCTGGCCCGGCCAGAAGATCCCTGAATCCCGCGTTACGGGAAAGAAGTCCGAGCCAATTCTCAAACGATACTGATACTGAGGGCTATCTTCCTTGGTGTGGTGCGGAAGGCTGGTCCAAACGCCGCCGCGCTGTTCCTCACCCAGAAACCACTCCCATGCCTCAACGTATTCGGAAGGCACGAGACTGCAGGCACGGTCATAGCTTGGTCCATCCATCAACGGAACAGCAAGGTCAATGTCGTTCATCGCCAGCACCTACAACCATACGAACGCGAGTCATGCCCCTCAATAATATGGCCGAGAGTCAATTATTACGAGATCTCATTCCGCGATCGGCACGTCGTTGATGCTCTCGGGTTGCCGTTGGCGCGCTTGTACCCCGCTACCCCACTCCCCTGTATACTGATGTAGCACGTGTTTCATCCGGGCTTGTTGGGCCGGGTCGTTCATGGGAGGTTCTTGTGGCTGTTTCGAATCCGCCTAAGGGAAGCGTTTCTTCTTCGTCCATCAAGCCGGTTACGCGCAAGGCCGTGCGTTGCCAGCGCGAGGTCGCTTGGCTTGTCACGCAGGCGGCGGGCAGGCTTGTGGCGACCACTCAGGACGTCAATGCGCCTACGCCGAGCTTTGTGTTAGCGGCGGCGCTAGATTTTGTGCGCCAATTGGAGCTTGCCGCACAGGATGCCAGCGGCCACCTCGACTACCAGAATGTTATGGAGCCCGACCTGCAAACGTTCTGCCACATGGCCAAGTTGCCCGCCGCGCCCAATGCGCTTTCGGACGCAGGCTACATGTTTACACTTTCGGGCGCGGACCTTATCCGCGACATCTATGCATACTGCAGCGAGCTCGCCGAGCGACACGTCTTTGACGCGGCAGAAGTCAAACCGGGAAATGTCATCAAGCTGGTTCTTAGGCTGTTCTTGATAGACGGGTTCGGGGCCATGCCGGCGTAAGCCGAGTCTTTAGCATCACCGTCGATTGGGCAACAACCGCTTTACCTTAATGGACGCCAATCGAGGGTCGATTATTGGGTCGCCTCGTCCACTAACGCATCTATCCCACGCACTCCGACAGTCGATACTTGCGGTTGCGGCTCGTCACCGGCGCCGTGGGCTCAAGCTCGCCTTGAGCAATGAGCGCGTTGACGCGCGACCTAACCTGGGAAATTGTGAGCCCTGTGCGCTCTGCCAGCTCGCGCGTCCCCAGCTCGCCGTAGTGTTTGAGCGCCGTCACAATTAAGCCCCCGCCATGATCGACCGGCTCGATCTTTGAACGGTAAAGTACGACCTTGAACCGATCGAATCCGGGGCAGAACAGGGGCTCGGCCAGACCATGCGCGCGCATAGCATCGATCATCATCGGGATGCCCGAGCCATTGCCCTCAGCCGGCGAACCTGCGCCATCCGGCAGCGGGACAATCGACATGAGCTTCACAAGCGTCGCGTTACGGCATCGGGAGCTGCCGTCAAACAAGTTCTCGCGAGTCTTTCCCCCGTAAAGGCCGCCAGGATTCGTCACCTCGACACGATCGTCAAAGACGTCGACGGCAATCGATTGTCCACAGAACCGATCCCCGTATTCTCGATGGATTACGGCGTTGGCGATTGCCTCGCGCAGAACCTCCTCGGGAATCTCAAGCGAATCGATACGCGAGATGCCTTGGACGGTCGAGATGCGGCGCAGGTTTTTGGCGACAGCTGCGACGGCATCCGAGATCATCTCGCCCAACGTTCCCTCACAGATTGCGCGGTCCATGAACCTCAGCGACCCCGCCATGCCCTTCTGAGTTCCCGCATGGACAGCCACGTCAATGAAGAGCTTGGGATAGAACTGCTGAGGGTAGGTGCCCACAACTAGGAGTCCAGCCTTGGTGACATTGCCCTGGAAGTCGAGGAAATTCAGACGCTCCATCTTTGTCTTCTTGTCCGCCGCACCGCGCATCGCTCGAGGCGTCAACGAATAGGCACGCTCTATCGTGCGGTCGACCAGCGACTCGTCGAGATCGCTCGCACTCGTGCCGGGCACCGCATCGCGATCGCTAGGACTCGTCCGTTCATATGACGACAGTGCCAAAACCTCGGTCGACGAAAGCGGAACATCTTTGTCATCGATGCGTTTGTAGCTGCCACCTTGAGCGCCCCGCTCTATGACATAGCAAGGCTTGCTCGACGGGTCGAGCTCCTCAATCGTGATGACCAGAACCACGGTGCCCTGGAGCTCCACGCGCTCAATGGTGTATTTGGGCGGATTGGCCAGCTTTCCGCGACCGCCGGCATCGCCCATGCCCGCCACGAATTGGTTGAGCACTTTCTCGGTCTCGAAGTTCTCAACCGGGACAAAACCTGCGCGCTCACTCACTCCGAGCACGATGATTCCGCCGGCAGTGTTCGCGAATGCGCTCACCGTTTCCCATACGTCGCGGGAAAGCGTCGTGGCGCTCTCCTTCACTTCGACGTTAAGATCATCCGAGCCCATACGCCTTAAAGACTCAAGCAGACCGGTCAGCTCGTTTTCGTTCATCTGCACGTCCTTTCGCTCGGTCCTGCGGAGAATGCCGCGGATAGATTTCCCTCGTCTCTCAGTTATCTCTCGTAATTATCTCTCATTTATCTCTCTATCTCTCGGCTTAGAGATAAGAGATAGATAGAGATGGAATGTCTACCATTTGCTTCATTTATACATATTTTTGCTGGTAGAACAATCGGTATTGAGACAATACCATGATTGCCTACCTCTTTGCTGCTCAGTTATCTCTCATATTTTTCTCTCATCTTCCTGTCATCTCTCATATTAGAGACGAATGAGAGACGAGAGATACGCGAGTGATGGACGAGCGAGGATTTTCGGACGGTCGGATATCGAGAGTGGATATTTGGACGGTTTTTGGGGCTTTTGCGGCAGATTCCGTCCAAATATCCACTCTCGTTCGATAGGTATCCGGAAATCCTCGCTCGTCCGTCCGAATATCCACTCTCGTTTGGCGTGTGTCCGAATTTCCACGCTCGCGCGGCGGTCACGCGGGGCCTTTACCCATTCCGCCGGCATCGTCTTCAGTTCGCCGCAGAGCCGCGGCCCCATATGGGTATACTCTCGAGGATTCGACTCGATTCGCCCCCGCTGGGGCGTCAAAGGAGACTGCATATGCCCACCACCTCAACCGACTCGCGCGCCGCTGCCGCCGCGCTGCTGGTACCCGGTACCACCTGCCACGGTTTTACCGTCGAGCGCTGCGAGACCGTGCCCGAGCTCGACTCGGATGCTTACGTGCTGCGCCACACCGCCTCGGGCGCTCGCCTGCTGTACCTGGCGTGCGACGACGAAAACAAGGCCTTTGCCATTGGCTTTAAGACGCCGCCGGCCGATTCCACCGGTGTGTTCCATATTCTTGAGCACTCGGTGCTGTGTGGGTCGGCCAAGTTCCCCGTCAAGGAGCCGTTTGTCGACCTGATCAAGAGCTCCATGCAGACGTTCCTCAACGCCATGACCTACCCCGACAAGACCATCTACCCCGTTGCCACCACCAACGAGCAGGATCTGTACAACCTGATGGACGTGTACCTGGACGCGGTGTTCAACCCGGCCATCTATACCAAGCCGACCATTTTTGAGCAGGAGGGCTGGCACTACGAGCTGGACCTGCCGCAGGGCGCCGAAGGCGAGGGCGACGGCAGCGCCGCCAGACTGCGCGAGGGCACGCTGCGCTATAACGGCGTGGTGTTCAACGAGATGAAGGGTGCGCTGTCCGATCCCATGAGCGTGTTGGACGACGCCGTCAACGCCGCGCTCTATCCCGACACCGCCTATGCGCACGAAAGCGGTGGCGACCCGCGCGCGATTCCCGCGCTCACCTACGAGCAGTTCCTGGACACGCACGCGCGCCACTACAATCCTTCCAACTCCTACATCACGCTTTACGGCGACCTGGACGTGGACCGCGCCCTGGCCTTTTTGGACGAGCGCTATCTGTCGCAGCCGAGCGCCGCGAGCCGCCGCATGGACGCAGCCGTTGCCGCCGGCGAGGACCCGTCCACGCTGGCGCCCAATCCGCTGGGCGTGCAAGCGCCCGTGACCTGCGAGTATAAGCGCGTCGAGATGGCCACCACGCCCGAAAACGCCCTGGTGGGCCTGGGCTTGGTGCTGGGCAGTGCGCTCGACCGCAAGCGCACGATCGCGGCGGACATCCTGTTCGAGGCGCTGCTGGGCTCCAACGAAGCGCCGGTTAAGAAGGCCATTCTGGCCGCCGGCCTGGGCGGCAACGTGGTGAGCTACACCGCAGCCGAGAGCCTGCAGCCCTACGAGCTCATCATGCTGCAAAACGCGCAGCCCGGCGTGGCGCGCGAGCTGCGTCGTGTGTTCCAGGGCGCCTGCCGCGACCTGTGCGAGCACGGCGTTCCGCGCGAGCGCCTGGAAGCCATCATCAGCAGCAACGAATACGACCTGCGCCAGCGTGACTACGGTATCGCCGATGGCGTGGCCATTGCGTGCGACGCGCTGAGCACGTGGCTCTACGATGACGACGCCGCGACGTTGGCGCTCAAGTACGGCCCGGTGTACGAGGAGCTGCGTAGCGAGCTGGACGGCAGCTATTTTGAGGACCTGCTGCGCGAGCTCGTGCTGGAGAACGACCACATGGCACTGGTCGAGCTGGTGCCGGTGGATGCCGCCGAGGGTTCGGAGGGTGCCGAGGTCGCCGAGCTGGCAGCCAAGCGTGACGCCATGACCGATGCCGAGCTGGCGGACGTGGTCGAGCGCACGGCTGTGCTGCGTGCCGCGCAGGAGGCCGAGGACACGCCCGAGGACAAGGCCACGCTGCCGCGCCTGCGCGTGTCCGACATTGGCGAGGCGCGCCCCGAGCCGCCGCTGGTCGTGGACACGACCGCGCCCATCCCCTGCCTGCGCCACGACATCCCCACCAACCGTTTGGCCTACGCCATGCAGTACTTCGACCTGAGCTGCGTCGCATTTGAGGACCTGCCTTACGTGACGCTGCTCTGCCGCCTGCTCAAGCAGCTGCCCACGCGCGAGCATTCGGCCGAGGAACTCGACAACCTGCTCGCCGGCAAGCTGGGCTTTTTGAGCTTTACGACCGAGGTCATGACGCAGCCCGACGTGGACGGCGTGCGCCCCTACCTGCTGGTGAGCGCCGGCGCCCTGTCCGAGAAGATCGACGCGCTGGCGAGCCTGCCGCGCGAGGTGTGGTCGAGCACGCTATTGCTCGACGCCGACGCCGACCGCGTTCGCGACGTGCTCACGCAGATTCGCATTGGGCTTGAGCAGGGTTTTATCAACAACGGACACTCGGCGGCGCTGGGTCGCGCGATGAGCTACAGCTCGCCTTCGGCCGTGGTGCGTGAGCAGCTTTCGGGCGTGGACTTCTACCTGTTCCTGCGCGATCTGCTCGAGCACTTTGATGAGCGACTGGACGGCCTGCGCGCCAAGCTTACCGAGCTGGCAGACCGCATCTTTGTGGCCGATGGCTGCATGGCGAGCTTTACCGGCAGCGACGAGGACTTTGACGCGTACTGGGCCGCCGCGGGTAACCTGGGGCTTGGCGCGGGCAACGGCGCTGGCAGCGGCACGCTCGTGGTACCGGAGCCGCGCGACCGTCACGAGGCGTTCGTCATCCCCAGCGATATCTGCTTTGCGGCGCGCGCGTGCGACCCGCGTCGCCTGGGCATCGACGTGACGGGCGCCTGGGCGGTTGCCGCCAACGCGCTCTCCTACGACTACCTGTGGAACGAGATCCGCGTGAAGGGCGGTGCGTACGGATGCGGATTCCGCGCGGCCGGCGAGCGCCAGACTGCGTTCTACACC
>UQKV01000035.1 GCA_900541665.1 uncultured Collinsella sp. | reverse complement strand
AGGAGGCCACTTAATGTGGCCTCCGTCGTGAGCAGGACTGTAGAGCAGGAAACTTCATCAGTGCCCGCCCCACGGGAAATCGGCGGGATAGACCAGTTCAGATGGGGCTTTGATGCATGGGTGGTCTGTTGGTGGGCAAATGGGTATCATACTGTGGTTACTGCATCGACTCTGTGATGCATTGTTGTACGTTCCCGGCGGTCGGTTTGCCAGAAGCGCCCCGTCGGTTGTTCCAGACCCGTTTCGAAGAAAGGAAACCACAAGAACCTATGGCAGCTAAAAAATCATCTCCCTTGAAGATCATTCCGCTCGGCGGCCTTGACGGCATCGGCAAGAACATGACGGTCTTCGAGTGCGGCGACGACATGGTGCTCGTCGACGCCGGTCTCATGTTCCCCGACGACTCCCAGCCCGGTATCGACCTGGTGCTTCCCGACTACACCTATGTTCTGGAGAACGAGGAGAAGCTCCGCGGCATCGTCGTCACCCACGGCCACGAGGACCACACCGGTTCGCTTCCGTACCTGCTGCAGGACCTCAACAACAAGGTGCCCATCTTCTCGAGCAAGCTGACGCTCGGCTTTATCGAGGGCAAGCTTTCCGAGTTCCGCATCCGCGCTCCCAAGTTCCGTGAGGTCAAGGGCGGCAGCCACGTCAATCTCGGTGGCATCTCGCTCGATTTCTTCTCCATGACGCACTCCATTCCGGGTGCTTTGGGCGTATTCATTCGCACCAACCAGGGCACCGTTATGCACACGGGAGACTTTAAGCTCGACCAGACGCCCATCGACGGCGTCACGCCCGACTATGCCGCCATCAGCCGCTTTGCCAAGCAGGGCATCGACCTGCTGCTTTCCGACTCCACCAACGCTACGGTTCCGGGCTTTACCAAGTCCGAGGCCGAGGTCGGTCCCAATCTGCTGCATGCCATCAAAAATGCTCCGGGCCGCGTGTTCGTCGCGTCGTTCTCGAGCCATATCCATCGCCTGCAGCAGATCTGCGACGCCGCCCGCAAGTGCGGCCGCAAGGTCGTCGTGACCGGACGTTCCATGCTCACCAACACCCGCGTGGCGCGCGAGCTGGGCTACCTCAACATCGACGATGCCGATATCATCGATGCCTTCGATATCGATAACCTTCCCGACGACAAGATCGTCGTCATGTGCACCGGTTCGCAGGGCGAGCCGCTGTCGGCGCTGTCCCGCATGGCCAACGGCGAGCACAAGACGCTCTCCATCCACGAGGGCGATACCGTCATCCTCTCGGCAACTCCCGTTCCCGGCAACGAGAAGGCCGTCCAGCAGGTTGTCAACAGCCTGGCCAAGCTTGGCTGCGACGTGTGGGATAAGAATCGCGCCCTCGTCCATGTCTCGGGCCACGGTAGCCAGGAGGAGCTCAAGCTTCTGATGGCCATGGCCAAGCCCACCTACTTTATGCCGGTTCACGGCGAGGCCGTGCATCTGCGCGCCCATGCCCAGCTTGCCCGTAAGATGGGCATCAAGGACGATCACATCTTTATCCTCGATAACGGCGACACGCTCGAGATGCGTGGCGGTATCGTCAAGCGCGGCACGCCCGTCGAGTCCGGCGTCGTCTATGTCGACGGTCTGCGCATCGGCGACACCGACCCCATCGTCCTGCGTGATCGCCAAAAGCTCGCCAACGACGGTATGGTCACGGCCGTTGCCATTGTCTCGCTCAAGCACAAGAAGATCGAGGCTATCGAGTTCTCGGGCCGCGGTGTTTCGTTTGCCATCGACGACCAGTTCTCCGAGGATGCCTCCGCAGCCATCATGAAGACGATCGAGAAGGGCAAATTTAGCTTTACCAGCAGCGGATCCGATGCCATTCGCAAGGCCGTGCGCGATTCGCTCTCCAACTTTATCTGGAGCCGTACGCGCACCCGTCCGATGATCATCCCGGTCGTCATGGAGGTTTAGTTTGGCGCGCGGATCTGCACAAAACGCCAAAGGCAATAAGGCCAACAACCAACCGGCATCTGCTAAGGGTGCCGGTTCCCATCTGCGTGCCAATAGGGGTCACGAGGCGGAGTTCGGTGAGTTCGAGCCCCTGGTCGAGCCTTCGGCCAATCGCGATATCGCCGGCGTGGTCATTGCCGTTTTGGCGATTGCATCCTTCATTGCCGTGATTTCGCCGGCAACGGCGCCCGTGACAGCCGCGGTTGCCGGTTTCTACCATCTTGGCTTTGGCCTGGGCGCCTACGTGCTGCCGATCGTCATCTTGCTGTTTGCCGCCACGCTCTTTTTGGGTGAGGACTCGCCGCTCAACATTCGCTCGGTTGCGGGCGGTGCCGTGGTCTTTGTGGCCATTGTTTCCATCCTGTCGCTGATGGTGCCGGGTACGACCGACTCGTGCGACCTTATGTTTACGCCGCAGAACCTTTCCGTGTCGGGCGGCTACATTGGCGCCTTTATCGCAAGTACCCTGCAAAACGCCCTGGGCAAACCTATTGCCATGGTTGTCTTGCTGGGGCTTGTCGTCGTTGGCCTGGTCATTATCGGCTTTTCGGTTGGCGGCGTTTTGCGCTCCGCACGCGATCGCGCTGCCGATTTTGCCGAGCGTCGTCGTGCTGATGTCAATGCGAGTCCGTGGGGCGATGAAGAGGCCCTGTCGGTACCCGGCGTCACTCGTCCGCACCTGAGTATTCTGCGTCAGAAGGGTACTGATGCCGCCGTGACCACGATCATAGGTGGCGATGTTGATCCTGTTTTGGATGACGACGAGGACGATGACCCGTTTGTCGACGTGTCCGAGGCCGTGGAGGCCGAGCGCGCCAAGACCACGCTGCTGCCGCACCGTCATGCCAAGAAGGGCAAGGCCGCTCCCAAGCTCAACACGAGCGAGCCCGACCCGTCTTGGTCCGATAGCGAAATCGAACTCACCGAGGGCGATGACGAGGACGACGAGACTCCGCTCGAGACCGCCAAGACAACCTTGCTGCCGCGTCGCCGTGCCAAGGCGGGACAGGTCACCGGACAGTTTTCGATAGAAGACGACCCGGACAAGGCTGACGAGTCCGAACCGCCGTTTGCCGTGAATCCCGTTTCGGCAGCTCCGCAGATCCCCGATTTCCTAAAGCATCCCAAGGTTGCCGATGCCTCCAGCTCTACGGCTTCCGCTGCTCCTGTTGCAGCCGGCGATGGGGGAGCGGATGGCACCGTTGCCGATGCCGAGCGCGAACAAGAGGAGGGCCTCAAGCTCCCGCCGCTCGAAATCCTGCATGCCAACCCGCAGTCGGCATCCTCTGCGTCTTCTGACAAGGAGTTGGAACAGACTGCCGAGTCGTTGCAGTCCACCTTGCTTGAGTTTGGCCGTAGCGCCCGCGTTGTCGGCTGGATTGCCGGCCCCACGGTCACGACCTTTAAGCTGCAGCCCGGTGAGGGCGAGCGCGTGAGCAAGATCTCGAGCCTCGAGGACGATATCGCGCTTTCGCTTGCCGCCCAGTCTGTGCGTATTTTTGCGCCGATTCCCGGCACCTCGCTCGTTGGTATCGAGATTCCCAATCGAAAGCGTCAGAACGTTAACCTGGGCGACGTGCTTCCCTATGTGAAGGGCGGTCCGCTCGAGCTTGCCATCGGTCGCGATGCCGAGGGCACGCCGGTTGTCGCCGACCTCGCCAAGATGCCCCACCTGCTTATCGCCGGCACCACCGGTTCCGGTAAGTCAGTCATGATCAACTCCATCATCACGACCCTGCTCATGCGCGCCCTTCCCGAGGACGTTCGCCTGATCATGGTCGACCCCAAGCGCGTCGAGCTTGCGGGCTATAACGGCCTGCCTCATCTCTACGTGCCCGTGGTGACCGAGCCCAAGCAGGCGGCCAGTGCGCTGCAGTGGGCCGTGTCCGAGATGGAGCGTCGCCTGAAGGTCTTCGAGCGCCTCAACGTTCGCAAGATCTCGACGTATAACGAAAAGCAGGCCGCCGGCGAGTTTGAGCATTACGATAACCCGCCGCAAAAGATGCCCTATCTGGTCATCATCATCGACGAGCTTTCGGACCTGATGATGGTCGCCGGTAAGGATGTCGAGGCCTCGATCGTCCGTATCGCCCAGCTGGGCCGTGCCGCTGGTATTCACCTTATCGTGGCTACGCAGCGCCCCAGCTCTAACGTGGTGACGGGCCTTATTAAGGCCAACATCACCAACCGTATCGCCTTTAACGTGGCTACGGGCATCGATTCCCGCGTCATTATCGACCAGATGGGCGCCGAAAAGCTTACTGGTTTGGGCGACATGCTGTTCTCCAAGGTCGACTGGGGCAAGCCGCGCCGTATCCAGGGCTGTTTTGTCTCGGACGACGAGATCAACGAAATCGTCGAGTTCGTTAAGTCGCAAAGCGAGCCCGACTACCACGAGGAGATTCTGTCTGCCGTGGCGCCCGCTTCCATGTCTATGGCTGGTGGCGGCATTGTTCGCACGGGCGTTGCCGAGCCTCAAGATGACGACCCGCTTATCTGGGAGGCCGCCCATATTGTGGTGGAATCGCAGCTGGGCTCCACATCTGGCCTGCAACGCCGCCTTAAGGTTGGCTATGCGCGCGCCGGGCGTATTATGGACATGCTGGAAGAAAAGGGTGTCGTCGGCCCGCCCGACGGTTCCAAGCCGCGCGAGGTCCTGCTGGACGAGGAGGGGCTCGCCGCGCTGGAGTCTGTCGACGCCGAGATGGCACGTGAAGATCGTGAGTTTGGAGGATTCTGATGGCTGCACGCTTTGGTGACATGCTGCTCGAGCAGCGCCGCCGTATGGGCCTTTCCATCCAGCAGGTCGCCAACACCATCAAAATCAGGCCGCAGATCATCGAGTTTTTCGAGACCGGTAACTTTGCATCGATGCCCCCGCGTGGCTATGCGCAGGGCATGATTTCGAGCTACGCTCGCTTTTTGGGGCTTAACCCGCGCGAGGTCGTCAACGCTTATTTTGACGACCTCATGGCATATGAACGCGAGACCTCGCAGCAGGGCGGTCGTTTTCAGGATGCTGCCGGATACGTTAACTCGCGTTCGTCGGTCGATAATGGACGCTTTCTGATGGTTCAGGGTGGACGCTCGACGCGGTACGGTCAGCGTCCTCCGCAGGCGGGCTATATCACCGAGACGGGCTCCAGCGAGGAGATTCGTTCTCAGCGAGATCGCTTTCGCAGTACGCCCATGCCGGATGACCGTGCGCTTCCCGCCGCTCGCGGGTTGAGTCGCGATCCTCGCGCCGGTTACGGCGACGGAGGCTACTCCGGTCGTGGATATCGCGGAGTTTCTGCCGGGCGTTCCCGCGGTGGTTACGCCGACGCCGATACCACGCAGGTGACGCCGCGCCTCCGTTCGCAATCGCAGCCTTGCGGACAGCGCTCTTCGGCGCCTCATTCTGGCCAGCGTGACTATCAGAATCGTGGTGAGCTTGCGCCGCGTTCGGGTCAGCGTGGCTCGCAGCGCCAGGCCGGCTATCGTGGCCGTCCCGATAGCGGTCGCGGCCGTATGCCGCAGGGGAATGGTCGTGGCGGCTCCAATCGCGCTCGCAGCGGCGGGCGTGCCCCTCAGAACAATGGACTTGATCCGCGCATTATCTACGCCGGCATCGGTGCCGTGGCGCTTTTGCTGATTTTGCTCATCGTTGTCCTCCTGCGTGGCTGCGGCTCTTCTGCACCCGAGACGACGCCCGAGACGCCTGCGGCCACCAAGACGACGACCAAGAAGTCTTCCAAGAAGACCGAATCCGTTGACGAGGATGAAGGCACCGACGAGGCCACGGATTCTGCCGATTCCGATGCCGCCAAGGCGACGGCGAAAAAGGAAGAGGACGAGGTCATCAAGGTCAAGGTCTCCGTTGCCAAGGGCAAGACCGCCTGGATTGAGGTCAAGGTCGACGGTAAATCGGTCTACGGCGCCCAGGCGACCGGCCCCTTTGAGCAGGAGTACACGCCCGAGTCCTCGATCGAGATCACCACGTCCAAGCCCTCCGATGTCACGGTTACCAAGAACGGTGAAAAGGTTCGCTATGACACCAAGACATCGGGCGTGGCGCGCGTGACCATTACCGTTCCCAAGAAGGAGAGCACAGACTCCGAGGACGGCGAGAGTACCGACGGTACCGACGCCCAGTCTGCCGACGGCGCCGATGCTCAGTCTGCCGACGGCACCGACACGGCATCCGACGGCCAGGCAGCAAACGATTCAGATGACAATTCGTACGACAGCTATTAAGGCTCCCCGCACCGAAAGGAAGAACCATGGCTAAAGATTCCAGCTTCGACGTTGTGTCCGAAGTCAATATGCAGGAGGTCGATAACGCCTTCCAGCAGACCACTCGCGAGATCTCTCAGCGCTATGACCTCAAGGACTCCGGCGCCACTATCGAGCTTTCGAAGGGCGACAAGCTCTTTACAATCAATGCCCCGGCCGATTTCGTCTCCAAGCAGATTATTGACGTGCTGAGCTCTAAGCTCATCAAGCGTGGCATCGACCTTAAGGCTGTCTCCTGGGACGCGCCGCAGGCGGCTTCGGGCGGTACCGTGCGCGTGCTCGGCCATATCGTCGAGGGCATCGACCAGACGACCGCCAAGAAGATCAATAAGGACATCAAGGATCAAAAGCTCAAGGTCAAGGTGACCATCGAGGCCGATAAGCTGCGCGTTTCCTCGGCTTCTAAGGACGCGCTGCAGACGGTGATTCAGTTCCTGCGCGACCAGGACTACGGCCAGCCGCTGCAGTTTACCAACTACCGCTAATTTACTCGAAAGGACCGCTCTCCAACATGGATACTCCGTTGGGTTCTGTACTCTATATCACGCTTGGTTGTGCCAAGAACGAGGTCGATACCGACCGCATGCGTTCGCTGCTGACCGCTGCGGGCTACGAGGAAGCATTCGATCCGCAGGATGCCGATATCGCTATCGTCAACACGTGCTCGTTTCTTGCCTCGGCGACGTCCGAGAGCATTGAGACCACGCTTGAGCTCGCTAACGAGGTGCAGGACGGCGTTCGTGCCTGCCCCATCGTCATGTGCGGTTGCGTGCCGTCTCGCTACGGCGACGACCTGCCCGACGAGCTTCCCGAGGTCGCGGCCTTTGTGAAGGCCGATGAGGAAGACGGTATCGTCTCTGTCATCGATGGCGTACTGGGGGTGGAGCGCGAGATCGCAGCCTATATCCCGCAGGTCAAGCGTACCGTCGAGGGCGCCGTTGCCTACGTCAAGATTTCCGATGGCTGCAATCGTTTTTGCAGCTTCTGCATGATCCCCTACATTCGCGGTCGCTATCATTCGCGCAATGCCGAGAGCATTATTTCCGAGGTGCGCGACTTGGTTGCCGGTGGCGTGCGAGAGATCGTGCTGATCGGCCAGGACACGGGCATCTGGGGCACCGACTTTGCGGATGAGGACGTCGCCGAGGGCTCGCCGCGCAATCTGGCGCAGCTGCTGCGAGCCGTCGCCGAGTCCGTGCGCCCGCACAACGTCTGGGTCCGCGTGCTCTATCTCCAGCCCGAGGGCATGACCGACGAGCTTATCGAGACCATTCGCGATACGCCCGAGGTGCTGCCCTATATCGATATCCCCGTGCAGCACTGCGACGCGCGCATCCTCAAGGCCATGCGCCGTTCCGGTTCGCGCCAGGAGCTCGAGGACCTGTTCCGCGATTTGCGTGAGCGCATCCCCGGCATCGTGATTCGTTCCACGGCCATGGTCGGCTTCCCGACCGAGACCGACGACGAGTTCCGCGACCTTATCGATTTTATGGACACCGTCGGCTTTGACTACACGAGTGTCTTTGCCTACTCGCGTGAGGAGGGTAGCCTGGCCGCCAAGATGGAGGGTCAGGTCGACGAAGAGGTCAAGCTCGAGCGCGCCCAGGAGGCCATGGACCTGGCCGAGTCGCTCGGTTTTGCCGCCACGGCGGCTCATGTGGGCGAGCGCGCCCGGGTGATCGTCGATGGCATCGAGGAGACCGAGGACGGCGCCGAGCTGATCGGTCACGCCTGGTTCCAGGCGCCCGATTCCGATGGCGCGGTGCATCTGGACGCCAGCGAGGCGTCCGTGGGCGATATTCTGACGGTCGAGTTTACCGATAGCTTCTGCTATGAGCTTATCGGTCATGTTGTGGAGTAGGAGAGCGTCGTGGCTAACGAGAGCAATAAGGAACTGACGAGTGTTTGGACGCCCGCCAACATCGTGACGTGCGTTCGCATCGTCTTTATCCCGGTGTTCATGATCGTTTCGGCCCTGTCTCACGCGAGCGTTGCCGGTACGGACTGGAGCACCTTCGACGGTCCGCTCGCCGCCGCTGCCTTCATTTTGTATGTGATCCTGTCGTGCACCGATAAGGTCGACGGCTATCTGGCGCGCTCGCGCAACGAGATTACCGATTTCGGCAAGTTCTTGGACCCCATCGCCGACAAGCTGCTCGTGTTCTCGGCCCTGCTGCTGTTCTTGGATTTTGGCGCGGTGACCGTGTGGTCCGTGTTCATCATCCTGTTCCGCGAGCTGCTGGTGAGCGCCCTTCGCATGGTCGCGAGTGCTGCCGGCGTGGTCGTTGCCGCCGATAAGCTCGGCAAGTATAAGACGGCGACCACGATGGTCTCCATCTGCGGCTATCTGTGCGTCTTTGCGATGGCCGGCCTTCAGCTGGGGCCGGTGTCGCTGCTGCTCGGTGTCTATTCGGTTTCGCGCTTCCTGTACGTCATCGCCGTGATTTTGACCATTGTCTCGGGCGCCCAGTACTTCTGGAACTGTCGCAAGATTGTCTTTTCGGTCTAGGTCCTGGTGGGTATGACGGAGCCTTATTTGCAGATTGCCGCAAACAACGAGGAGCTGGCGCGCGATATTGTCGAGCGCGCAAGTGCCCGTGGTGTGACGGTGTCGACGGCGGAGTCGCTGACGGCGGGCATGATCGCCTCGACGATTGCCGATATCCCGGGTGCCTCGGCGGTGCTTCGTGGCGGTGCGGTGACCTACTGCGATGAGATTAAACATCGCGTGCTCGGCGTCGAGCAGGAAACGCTCGATCGGTTTAGCGCCGTGTCGCACCAGACGGCGCGCGAGATGGCCGCGGGCTCGCTGGACCTCTATCAGAGCGATGTGGCCGTAAGCGCAACGGGCTACGCTGGGCCCGGTGGTGGCACCGAGCAAGACCCCGCCGGTACGTTCTATATTGGCTGGGCTTATCGCGCGGCCGATGGGGGAGCGCCGGTTGTCGAGTCTGCGCGCTGTCATTACGAGGGCGATCGGTCGTGCGTTCGTGCCCATGCGGTCGCGGAGGCTTTGGGACGCATTGTCCGTGTGCTCAATTCTATGGAATAGACATGGTTTAAGGGGCCTTAGGGCCCCTTAATTGTGGAGATAGGGACCTTTGACGGTATTGGTGTTTGCGCTGGTACAAGGCCTAAATTTATTCGAGCACCCGTATTTGTGATTGGCGTGGTCAAGCATTTGTTCGGTGAGTGGTTGGCGTTTGGTCGGGTTTTGGAATGGTCGGGTGCATATGATGAATCTGAACGGTTGACCACGAACAGCCGTTCGTTTATTATCGTTTCAGGTTGTTAAGAGGAGGGCTATTCATGGCCAAGAATTCAGGTCCCGTACGTACCGTTCATGCACGCACGACGGGTAAAGAGCGCGATGAGATGATCGCCACCACCAAGGCCGAGATTGAGAAGAAGTTCGGCCAGGGCTCTATTATGAGGTATGGCGACGGCGGTCCCGAGCTCGAGGTCGAGGCTATTCCGACGGGCTCTCTGGCGCTCGATGCCGCCTTGGGTATCGGCGGCGTGCCGCGCGGCCGTATCGTCGAGATTTATGGCCCCGAGTCCTCCGGTAAGACAACGCTTTCACTCGAGATCCTTGCTGAGGCTCAGGCCATGGGTGGCGTTGTTGCATTTATCGATGCCGAGCACGCGCTTGATCCCACCTATGCCGCGCGTATTGGCGTCGATATCGACGAGGTCCTGATTTCCCAGCCCGATACGGGCGAGCAGGCGCTCGAGATCGTCGATATGCTTGTGCGCTCCGGTGCCATCGACGCCATCGTCGTCGACTCTGTTGCCGCCTTGACTCCGCGTGCCGAGATTGAGGGCGAGATCGGTGACACGACGGTGGGTCTGCAGGCTCGTTTGATGAGCCAGGCGCTCCGCAAGCTCGCCGGCTCGCTTTCCAAGTCCAATACGACCTGCATCTTCATTAACCAGCTGCGCGAGAAGATCGGTGTCATGTTCGGCAACCCTGAGACCACCACGGGTGGCCGCGCGCTCAAGTTCTTCTCTTCCGTGCGAATCGATATTCGCAAAATCGATACCATCAAGCTTAAGGACGAGGTTATCGGTAATCGCGTGCGCGCCAAGGTCGTTAAGAACAAGGTGGCCGCTCCGTTCCGCTCGGCCGAGTTTGACATTATGTACGGCACCGGCATCTCCAAAGAGGGCTCGATTCTGGATATGGCCGTTGAGTGCGGCATTTGCAAAAAGATGGGGTCCTGGTTTGCCTATGGCGAGGACAAGCTCGGCAACGGTCGCGAGGCCGCCAAGACGTTCCTGCGCGAGCACCCCGATTGCGCCGACGAGATCGAGCACAAGGTTCGCCTTGCCTGCGGCCTTGAGTATGACGACGATGCCCCCTCCGAGGTTGAGTTGACCGATCAGCCCGCCCCCGAGGAGTTTGATGAGCTGTACGCCATCGATGGCTCCGCGATGCTCGACGATGACGACGAGTAGCGGATGCCGACATGTCGTATACGGTGACCGAGGCCACGGTCGTCTTTCCCGATAAGAAAGCGGCCTCCTCGTTCTCGAGCGGTTATGCGTCTAAAAAGCCCTGCGCGCATATCGATTGCGATCTTGAGGGCGGTTTCGAACGTTCCATTTGGATTCCCGTGCGCGTGGCGCGCCTGTACCTTAAGAACCGCCCCGACCTTCCCTGTGATTGGGATGACTTTCGCGAGGCAGTGCAGCTTATCGAACGTAAATGTGCGCTCACCATGGTGACCGAGATGCTTTCGCGCCGTGATCATGCCACGGGCGAGGTGCGCGATAAGTTGGCGCGCTATGGCTTTCGACAGCCCGCGATCGATTTTGCAGTTGCTCGAGCGACCGAGTATCGTTTTTTGGATGAGAACCGCTTTTGCTCGTACTTTATCGAAGAGCGCAAGCGTCGCGGCTGGGGGCAGCGCAAGATCGAGGTTGAACTCAAACGCCGTCATGTCGTGCTTGACGATATCCCCGGGTATCCCGAGGCTTATTTTGCCGTTGATGATGACTTGGCTCGCGCTTCGGCCTTGCTCGCTAAACGTCGCGTTCCCGAAGTACGTGCATTCGAAAAGCTCGTCAGGTTTTTGATGGGTAAGGGTTTTTCCTATCACATCGCCGCCGATGCCGTTAAGGCACGCCTCGATGCCTTAAGCGAGGAATGCTCCGTGTAAGCGTAGCACCCGTTACGCCCCTGCCGTTCACCGCTCGATTGGCGCCGTGCGGGTGCGTTTATTTGACAGTTGTTGCGGTTCAACGTAGGATAATTGCTGTCATTTGCTTTGTGATATGTGCTCATCTGTGATGAGTTTGTTTATATGTTTATCTGTATCCGACCCGCATTAGCTGCGCCCATATTACTCAAATGTCGCGAGCCGTTCGTGAGGACGGTTCGCTTTGTTGTGTAACGAATCCATAAAAAGGAGTGAGCATGCCTATCATTGCAGCGCTCGTTGGCCTCGTTTTGGGTGCCATCGCCGCCATTGCCTACATGCGCACCGCCAAGCAGGGTAGTCTTCACGAGGCCGACGAAAAGATTCAGTCGGCACACGCGCAGGCAGAGTCCCTGATCGGTGATGCAAAGCGTCAGGCCGAGACCCTCAAAAAAGAGGCTCTGCTCGAGGCTAAGGAAGAGATCATCAAGAACAAACAGGCCGCCGAGGCCGAGGACAAGCAGCGTAAGAGCGAGATTCGCACGCTCGAAAATCGCGTGATGCAGCGCGAGGAATCGCTCGATCGCCGCAACGATGCGCTCGATAAGCGCGAGCATCAGCTGTCCAGCCAGGCCGGTCAGGTCGAGAAGCGCTCTCGCGAGCTTGAGGAGCTCTGCGCCAAGCAGACCTCTGAGCTTGAGCGTATTGCCGACCTTACGCGCGAGGACGCTCACAAGGAGCTGCTCGACAAGGTCCGCGGCGAGGTTACCCACGAGGCAGCCACTATCATCCGTGAGTCCGAGCAGCAGGTCCGCGCCGAGTGCCACAAGACCGCCCAGGAGATTCTCTCCCTGGCGATTCAGCGCTGTGCCGCCGACCATACCGCCGAGGTCACCGTCACTTCCGTGCATATTCCCTCCGATGACCTCAAAGGTCGCATCATCGGTCGCGAGGGTCGCAACATTCGCACCTTTGAGCAGGTGTCCGGCGTCAACCTCGTGATTGATGACACCCCCGAGACCGTCGTACTCTCGAGCTTCGATCCGGTCCGTCGTGAGACCGCCCGCGTGGCGCTCGAGAACCTCATTGCCGACGGCCGTATTCACCCCGCCCGCATCGAGGAGATGTATCACAAGGCCGCGGACTTGGTTCAGCAGCGTGTGCGCGAGGCTGGCGAGCAAGCCGCCTTTGATACCGGTATCCACGACCTGCATCCCGAGATTGTCAAGACCCTGGGCGCTTTGCGCTACCGCACCTCGTTTGGTCAGAACGTGCTGCAGCACTCGCTTGAGGTCTCCGACCTGTGCGGCGTTATGGCTTCCGAGCTTGGTCTGGATGTAGTGACCGCCAAGCGCGCCGGTCTTCTGCACGACCTGGGCAAGGCCATCGACCATGACGTTGAGGGTCCGCATGCTGTCATTGGCGCCGAGCTTGCCCGCCGTTATGGTGAGAAGCCCGTCATCGTCCACGCGATCGAGGCCCATCATGCCGATGTCGACCCCAACACGGTGCTCGACGTTCTGGTCCAGGCTGCCGATGCCGTCTCCGCTTCTCGTCCCGGCGCCCGCCGCGAGTCGGCCGAGAACTACATCAAGCGTCTTGAGAAGCTCGAGGAGATCGCCAACTCTCATGACGGCGTCGAGCGTACCTATGCCATGCAGGCCGGTCGCGAGGTTCATGTCATGGTCCAGCCGGACAAGATCTCCGATGCCCAGTCCACGGTGCTTGCGCACGATATCGCCCATCAGATCGAGGAAGAGATGGAGTATCCCGGTCAGGTGCGCGTTGTCGTGATTCGCGAGAGCCGTGCCGTCGATATCGCTAAATAACATGAACGACGCGAACGAGCTCATCTCATTTATCGCGTCGATGTCGGGGGAGGGCAACCTTCGCGTCGAGGAAAACCTTGGCGAGGGGTATGTCCGCCTCCGCGTTTCGGAGGCCGAGCGCCGTCAGGCCAAGCATGATATTCAGCATGTAGAGGACATTGTCATCGAGATGCTGCGTAATGCTCGTGATGCCGGAGCCGATAGGGTCTATCTTGCCACGACCAAGGAGGAGGGTATTCGCACCCTCCTCTTCCTGGATAACGGTTCGGGTGTGCCGCAGGATATGCAGGAGCGTATCTTCGATGCCCGTGTTACCTCCAAGCTCGAGAGCATGAAAATGGACCGTTGGGGTGTTCACGGTCGTGGTATGGCGCTGTTCTCTATCAAGCAGAACACGGATGAGGCACGCGTTGTTACATCGGGTGTTGATTTGGGTTCCGCATTTAAGGTGTGCGTAGCCACCGATCGCTTGTGTGAACGCGCCGACCAGTCGAGCTGGCCTCAGGCGGTTAAAGATGAAGACGGCCGCTATGTATGTGCTCGTGGTCCTCACAACATTATTCGCGCTGCGTGTGAGTTTGCCCTTGAGGAGCTGCGTAGTTGCGATGTGTATCTGGGCTCTCCGTCCGAGATCGCTGCGACCTTGTACGCTCAGGCTTCGAGTCGTCTCGATACGTCGCGCCTGCTCTTTATCGACGACGAGTGCGAGCTTCCAGTTATCGATCGCTTGGGCCTTGCATCGGATGCCGAGGACTTTATCCGGATCTGCTCCGGTCTGGGCCTTGAGATGTCCGAGCGCACTGCCCATCGTATTCTGTCGGGACAGATTAAGCCCGTTCGCGGCGTGACCGCACGTCTGCTGCGCGAGCGCGATTCCACCTCGCTTTCGCCGGCTCCCGTCGATCTTGCCAAGGATCGTAGAGGACTTCGCATCGCCAAGGATGACATGGCGCAGTTTTCGCGTGCTGTCGAGCGTGACTTTAACGACCTCGCCGCCCGGTATTACCTCAATCTGTGCGGCGACCCTAAGATTCGCGTTTCGCGTGATCGTATCACCGTGACGTTCGATCTTGCCAAAGAGGAATAGCATCTTTACCGAGTCCGCTCGGTACGATACAGTTATTGCAGTTAAAACGTACTTTTAAATGCAGGAGTTTCTTCATGGATTGCCTGAAGGTATCAAGCAAATCATCGCCCGCGTCCGTTGCCGGCGCCATTGCCGGCATGGTCAAAGATGGCGTCCCCGTCAACATTCAGTGCGTCGGCGCCGGTGCCGTCAACCAGGCCATCAAGGCCGTTGCCATTGCGCGCGGCTTTCTGATTCCGACCGGCTTTGATGTCTCCTGCGCGCCGGTGTTCTCTGACATTCTCATTAATGGAGAGTCGCGGACGGCAATTCGTCTCTCTATCTATGTTCACCAGATTAATCGGGCTGCTATGGATAACGTCGTCATGGACGACGTTAAGCCTGTTGCGTAAGCGAGTCATCTGCACACTTGTAGCACCTATGCGCCCCGTCGATACCATCGTTAGGATGTAAGCTCATGGACCAGCGTTCCGTACGCGATATTCTTGCCGGTAAAACCTACTTTATCCGCACATTCGGCTGTCAGATGAACCAGCACGACTCCGAGCGCGTGAGTGGCTTGCTCGATTCGTATGGCTGTCTTATGGCGCTCGATCCCGAGCATGCCGATATTGTCGTGTTCATGACGTGCTGTGTGCGCGAGGCTGCCGATACGCGCCTGTATGGTCAGTGCAATTCCTGCAAGAGCCTTCCTCCTTCGCCTTCGGGTAAGCGCGTGGTCGCCGTGGGCGGCTGCATCGCCCAGCGCGATGGCGAGGGCTTGCTCACCAACGTCGATAATGTCAACGTTATTTTCGGCACCCATTCCATTGCGCATGTGGCCGAGCTTATCGCCGAGGCGTTTTTGGATGGCAAGCGCCATATCCGTACGAATGAGCATGAGGATACCGACGCCATGAGTATGCCGTGGCATCGCGAGACGCAGTATCACGCTTGGGTGCCTATCATGACGGGCTGTAACAACTTCTGCACGTACTGCATCGTGCCGTACGTCCGTGGTCGCGAGAAGAGCCGTCCCTTCGAGGAGATTGTCGACGAGGTGACCGGGCTCGTGCGCCAGGGCGTTCGCGAGATTACGCTGCTGGGCCAAAACGTTAACTCCTACGGTCGCGATCTCTTTGGCAAGCCGCGTTTTGCCGATCTGCTGCGCGCCGTGGGCGATACCGGCGTCGAGCGCATCTTCTTTACCTCTTCGCATCCTAAGGATCTGCTGCCTGAGACCATTGACGCCATGGCCGAGACGCCTACCGTCATGCCGCAGCTCCACCTGGCCGTTCAGTCTGGTTCCACGCGCATCCTTAAAGAGATGAATCGTCGGTACACGCGCGAGGATTATCTGGGCCTGGTCGATCGTATTCGTAACCGTATGCCCGATATTGCGCTTTCGACCGACATCATCGTTGGCTTCCCGGGTGAGACTGAGGAAGACTTTGAGCAGACGCTCTCGCTTGCCGAGACAGTGCGCTATGCCCAGGCCTACACCTTCATTTACTCCAAGCGCGCCGGTACCCCGGCAGCTGAGATTTATGATCCCACCCCGCATGAGGTTATCCTTGAGCGCTTTAACCGTCTGGTCAAGGTTATCGAGACGACGGCACACGAGTATAACCAGGGCGAGCTTCACACCGTGGTACCTGCACTTATTGAAGGTACGAGCAAGAAGAACGACGCTGTTCTTTTGGGCAAGAGCCCCAAGAACCAGACGGTGCATGCGCCGATTCCTGCTGGTTATAGCATCGATCAACTTATCGGCAAAATCGTCGACGTCGATGTTGATGTCGCCAAGACGTGGTATCTGTCTGGCTCCGTCGTGGGCGAGCCTCGCTAATGATTTCTCCCGGTTCAAGCCTTTCTGCCGTAGCGATTGTCGGTCCGACGGCGGTCGGCAAGAGCGATGTAGCCGATCGCCTGGCTGCTCGTCTTTCGTCCGAAGTGTTGTCGTGTGACGCAATGCAAATCTATCGCGGTATGGACATTGGTACGGCCAAGATGATGCCCGAGGAGTGCTTGGCGCCGTTGCGCCTTGTCGATATCATGGATCCGGGCGTCGCGTATTCTGCCGCGCTCTACCAGTCGGACGCCCGAGCACATGTCGAGCGTTTGCTTGGTGAGCAACGTCTTCCGGTCTTTTGCGGCGGTACGGGTCTGTATCTCAAGGCTGCACTCGATGAAATGGATTTTCCTTCGGGGGAACTCGAGGACGAACGCCGCGCGGGCTATCAAGAGCTTGCCGAGCGCATTGGCGAGCAAGCATTGCATGCACTGCTTGCCGAGCGCGATCCCGAATCTGCTTCCGTGATTCATCCCCATAACGTGCGTCGTGTGATTCGTGCTCTCGAGATGCACGATGATGGTGTGTCGTATGCCCAGCAGAAGTCGAAATTCAGTGTTCCGCGCGAGCGTTATCATGCCTTGTGGTTTGGTCTGACGCGTAGCCGTGAAGTGCTCTATGAGCGCATTAACCTGCGTGTCGACCTTATGTTTGAGCAGGGGCTGGTTGATGAGGTCCGCGGCCTTATGGACCAGGGCCTGGGTGACGCATTGACGTCGATGCAGGCAATCGGTTACAAAGAGATTTTTGATGCCTTGCGTGGTGCTATTACCATGGATGAGGCCCGTGAGCTTATCAAGATGCGCTCGCGTCGCTATGCCAAGCGCCAGCTTTCCTGGTTTAAGCGTGACGATCGCATCGTGTGGTTTGATATGGATGAGTTTACGATCGATGAGGTCGTCGAAGATATTTATCGTCGCATCGAGGCTGTCTAATGGCTCGTTTCCCTTTGGTCCCCACGGCTCCTGAACCCGAGCGCGCCATCTTGGTTGGTGTTGAGTGGCGCGATAATGCCTGGCCGCTTGACCGTTCGCTCGATGAGCTTGAGCGTCTGGCCCACACTGCTGGAGCTCAATGCGTGGCACGCTTGTCGCAGCGCCTGGTCAAGCCCTATCCCAAATCGTTTATCGGCTCCGGCAAGGTTGAGGAGCTGTGCGGTTTGGTGCATCGCATGGATGCGGCTGTTGTTATCTTCGATGACGACCTGACGCCTTCGCAGCAGTCCTATCTTGAGAAAGCCGTGGGCGAACCGGTTAAGATTATTGACCGTACGGCGTTGATTTTGGATATTTTTGGCCTGCATGCCCAGACGCGTGAGGGCCGCTTGCAGGTGCAGCTGGCACAGTTGCAGTACTTGCTACCTCGTCTGCGAGGTATGTGGAGCCATCTTGCCAAGGAACAGACGCGTGGCGGTATTGGCTCACGCTTTGGCCAGGGCGAAAGCCAGCTCGAGGTCGACCGTCGCCTAATTCGTAATAAAATTGCTGCGCTTCGCCGTGAACTAAAACAGGTTGAACAACGTCGTGATGTGCAATCGAAAAGCCGTATTGAATCGCCGGCGTTTCGCGTTGCGTTGGCTGGCTACACCAATGCCGGTAAGTCGACGTTGCTTAATCGATTGACGGGATCCACGGTACTTTCGCAGGATAAGCTATTTGCCACGCTCGATCCTACGACGCGCTCGTACCGTTTGCCCGGTGGCCGTGGCATGACGATCACCGATACCGTTGGCTTTATTCAAAAGCTGCCCCATGGCCTGGTTGACGCGTTTAAATCTACGCTTTCCGAGGTGCTCGGCGCCGATTTGATACTTAAAGTTGTAGACGCTTTCGATGAGGATTACGAGCGTCAGCTCGAGGCGGTTGATCGTGTCCTTGACGAGATTGGTGCCGGTGAGCGCCTGACGCTTACCGTGTTCAATAAAATTGATCTGCTTGATAGCGTCGATCGCTTGAACTTTCGCCGGCGCTATCCCGAGGCGGTGCTGTTCTCGGCTCAGACGGGTGAGGGTCTTGACGACTTAGTCGACCGTATCGCTCGTGAAGCGGCCGCTACGGACGTGTTGCTTTCGGCCGATATCCCGTATCGAGAGGGCGCGTTAATCACGCTCGTGCACGAACAAGGAACCCTTCTGCACGAGGAATACCTCGAGGACGGCGTTCGTATTGTGGCAAAGCTTCCGGCCCGTATCGCACCACGTCTTGAGCGTTACCGAACGGAATAAATCAGCTCCAGTACACCCAAGATAATCGGTTGATGAAGCAGGTAGAACGGCAGTGCATGGCGTCCGAGGCTTGCGAGCGCCGGGATGGGATTTTCATAGGCCCATGCTGGTGCCTCGCAGTTTTCTTTCTGAGCCGTGCGCGCGGCAAAGAAGCCTGTGAGGTACATAAATAAGAAGGGTATGAGCGGATAGTAATCACCGGAGACAAAGTCTGGACCTGGGAAACCCAGCCAAGCTAGATAGGGGATAGGGTAGTCCGCTTTGGGAATGCTCCAGGTACAGGCAAAGAGTATGAGGCAAATCGCTATACCCCATACTGCCGGCACCCTATCGAGAACCGGGCGCGCGAGCGCGACAATGGCGGTGCACGCCGCCATACAGAAAATGATGCCGAAGTTCACCTAGTCATCGACCGAGACGAGCGTCGTTGCGACCCATACAACTAAAGCGGCAACGGCATATTTGGCGGCACGCTTGATGTTGTTGCGCGAGAGGGTGCACATCCAGCCGGCAATAAATAAAAATACCCAACTGATGCTGGCACGCCAGATGTCCTGGAAGATGGTCTGGGTAAACCAAGGCATATTCCAGCCATATAGGTAAGCAAGGTCGTAGCAGGCATGAAATCCCGCCATCGAGAGCATGGTAAACCCGCGAATGGTATCAAAGACGGTGATACGTTTTCGCATTACGAGAACCGGCGCATCAAACCGACGACCTTGCCCAGAATCGTGGGATTTGTCGCGTAGATGGGCTCCATGGTGTCGTTTTCGGGCTGAAGGCGAACGCGCCCCTGCTCCTTGTAGAACGTTTTGACCGTTGCGGAGCCATCGATCATGGCCACGACAATCTCGCCATTCATGGCGCTCTTCTGCTCGCGAACGATGATGTAGTCGCCGTTATAGATGCCGACGTTAATCATCGAATTGCCGTGGACCTCGAGGATAAAGGACCCCTGGTCCGTTGCGATCTCGGTCGGGATGGTAAAGGTGTCCTCGATATTCTGCTCGGCAAGGATGGGAATCCCTGCAGCGACACGGCCTACAAGAGGCAAGGATACGGTGCCGCGCGGCGCCGTGGGCTCATCGGACTTTGAGATGGATACGGAAGATCCGTCCTCGTCAAAGAGCTCGAGAGCGCGAGGCTTGGTGGCGTCACGCTTGAGCAGACCGCGTGCTTCGAGTGCGGAGAGATGCGCATGTACGGTGCTAGGGGAGGAAAGGCCCACAGCCGAAGCCATCTCGCGCACACTGGGCGGATAGCCCTTCTCCTGCTGATATTCCTTGATGAAGTCGTAAATTTGCTGCTGACGCTTGGTAATTTTGCGAGCCATCAGGGATTCCTCTCTACCCATACCAAACAAATGTTCTATTTTTGCTTGACAGGAACAACTGTTCGAAGATAATAATAACCGAACACTCGTTCCCGCGCTAGACTTTTTTGTCCCCGCGGCTTGATAAAACAGTTCTCGTCAAAACAAACGAGAGGAGAACAGAATGAACGCAGCGGATATGGTCCAGGGAAACCTCGCTCTTAAGCTTGAGGCGCCCGCCTCGCCTGCCTTTACGGTTGTGAAGGGCGGACGCTCTCATTTTCAGGCCGTGGCCACTAAACCCGTTCGCACCCAGCGTGCGTCCGTTGCTTTGGCGCCTGTTGCCCTGAAGGCCTCGACGATTGTTGCTATTGCTGTAGCGTTCACCCTGTTCTTCGTGCTCGCCACGTCAGTTTTTTCTGCCCGTCACGCAGCATATGCCGATTCCGTAGCCAACGTTACCTACGAGACGGTTCGCGTGCAGTCCGGCGACTCCCTGTGGTCGCTTGCCCAGGAGCATCCCATCGATGGTCTTTCCACGCAGGAGACTTCCGACATGATTCGTAGCGTCAATCACCTCGATCGCGGCTCTCTTGATGCTGGTGCAGTTCTGAAAGTTCCGGCTCGTTCGTAAGATTTCGGTTCGGTCGCATGGTACCCTTGTTATCGTTTAGGAGGAGGTACCATGCGCTGTCCCAAATGCGGCAAGGCACATACCCGCGTTGTCGATTCCCGTATGCAGGAATCGAACAACACTATCAAGCGTCGCCGCGAGTGTTGTTCTTGCAATTATCGTTTTACGACGTTCGAGCGCTGCGAAGACCCCATCGAGGTCATCAAATCCGACGGGTCAAAGCAGCGGTTCGATCGCAACAAGCTGCTGGTCGGCCTGATGCGCGCCACGATTAAGCGCGATATCGATACGAAAAAGCTCAACGAGATTATCGATGATATCGAGGTGGAGTTACGTTCGCGTACGCTGACGGCTGTTACATCCCACGAACTGGGCGATATGGTGCTCAAGCGCCTGGCCAAGATCGACAAGGTGGCCTACATTCGCTTTGCCTCGGTCTATCGCGATTTCAAAGACGTCGACGAGTTTTTGCAAGAGCTCGACAAGCTAAGGTGATTTCATGTCCAACATTACCGTTAACATTAAGCGTCTCGATCCCACGGTCGAGCTTCCCAAATACGCTCATCCCACGGATGCCGGCCTTGACCTCCGCGCCAACGAAGACTGCATCCTCAAGCCCTTTGAGCGCCGATTGGTCTCCACTGGCTTGGCCATTGCGCTGCCCGATGGTTACGCCGGCTTTGTCCAACCTCGCAGCGGCCTAGCCATTAAGCAAGGCCTGTCTATAGTCAACACGCCCGGCCTCATCGACGCCCACTATCGAGGTGAGCTTAAGGTCATCCTCATCAACCTGGATCCCACCAACAATATCCAGATCAACAAAGGCGACCGCATCGCGCAGCTCGTCATCCAAGAAGTCCCCACGGTCAATCTCGTAGAAGTAGAAGAACTAGATAAAACCGACCGAGGAGCCGGCGGTTTCGGTTCTAGCGGCGTATTGTAATGTCCGCTCACCCGTGGGAGGCCCCTATATATCATTCCGTGCTCAAACATTCTCGCGGGGCGCTCGTATCTCTCCCGCCCGTCTCTCACACATATCATTCCATGCTCAAACATTCTCGCTTCGCTTCGCTCGCTGCGAAACTGCGCGTGGAACGATATGTGTGAGAGACGGGCGGGCGGCTACTCGCTTGAAACAATATTGACTCTCTTGTTAGCCGATACGACAAAGGAGCAGCTCCTTTGTCGTATCGGCTAACTGTTATGAGTAATTTTGGTTTCACCTTTGCTGCTTCTGAGGGGGAACCCGGTGTAGTTGGTAGTGAGTAAACGCAGCTGACCGGTCCG
>UQKV01000034.1 GCA_900541665.1 uncultured Collinsella sp. | reverse complement strand
GGCCCCATGCCCCAGACCCGCTTCGTGCTGCGTCACGCTATCGACACCGGCCTCAAGGTCATGATCGTTATCAACAAGATCGATCGTCCGGGCGCCAACCCCGAGAAGGCCTACAACGACTGTCTGGACCTTATGGCCGACCTGGGCGCTACCGACGACCAGCTTGAGTTCGCCATGGAGCACGTAGTCTACGCCAGCGCCATGAATGGCTTTGCCCGCCTTGACCCCAACGACGGCAACATGGACATGTATCCGCTGCTCGATATGATCATCGACGACATGCCCGCGCCCGAGGTTGACGAGAACGCCCCGCTGGCCATGCAGTGCGTGACCATCGACCACTCCAACTTTGTCGGCCGCATCGGCATCGGTCGCGTGTACTCCGGCACTATCCACCAGGGCGACCAGATCCTGGTCGTCAAGAACGACGGCTCCAGCGCCACCGCTACCGTCAAGCAGCTCTTTACCTTCGACTACCTGGGCCGTACCGAATGCCAGGAAGTCGGCGCCGGCGACATCGCCGCCGTCGTGGGCATCGACCGCACCGATATCGGCGATGTCTACACCGATCCCGAGAACCCCGTTGAGCTCGAGCCCATCGAGATCGACCCGCCGACTCTGTCCATCGTCTTTGAGGCTTCGACCTCCCCGCTCGTCGGTCGCGACGGCGACATCGTGGGCGCCCGTCAGCTCAAGGAGCGCCTGTTCAACGAGGCCGAGAACAACGTGACCATGAAGATCGAGGAGCTCGAGGACAAGAGCGGCGTCGAGGTCTCGGGTCGCGGCATCCTGCACCTGTCCGTTCTGATGGAGTCCATGCGTCGAGAGGGCTTTGAGTTCCAGGTTGGCCGTCCCCGCGTTCTGTTTAAGAAGGACGAGAACGGCAACAAGATGGAGCCCGTCGAGCAGGCCGTCGTCGAGTGCCCGGACGAGTACTCGGGCAAGGTCGTTGAGGTCTTCGGTACCTCCGGCGGCATCATGACGAGCATGGATACCTCGGGCATCGTGACGCACCTCGAGTTTAAGATCCCGACCCGCGGCATCATGGGTCTTAAGAACCGCATCATGAACGTCACTCACGGCGAGGGCGTGTTCTACCACACCTTCCTGGAGTATGGTCCTTACGCCGGAGAGATCGGCAACCGTCAGAACGGCGCCATGATTTCCATGACCACCGAGAAGGCCGTTGCCTATGCCCTGGGTACGCTGCAGGAGCGCGGCCAGCTGTTTGTTGAGCCGGGCACCGAGTGCTATGAGGGCATGATCGTGGGCGAGCGCAGCAAGGCCGGCGACATGGTCGTCAACATCGCCCGTACCAAGAACCTGGGCAACCAGCGTTCCTCGACCTCCGATATCTCCGTTCAGCTGGTGCCGCCCCGCACCTTCTCGCTGGAGGAGGCGCTGGAGTACATCGCCGACGACGAGCTGGTCGAGATCACTCCCAAGAACATCCGCCTGCGCAAGCGTCTGCTCAACGCCACCGACCGCAAGAAGGCCGCCGTCCGCGCCGGCCAGGTCAACAAATAAGCGCTGGGGCTTATAACCGCCAATAAGAAAGGGCGTCGACCGCGATGGTCGGCGCCCTTTTTGGTGCAAGGGGGACAGGTTCGCTTGCACCACCACAAAGGTGCCTGTCCCCTTTGTGGTGGTTGGCGGCTAGGCGGTGGGGAGTTCCGGCGTATTAGCCGGCTGTTGCGACTTGAGGTGAGCGTTGCGCCAGATGATCTGGATAACATAGCCGAGCGTGAAGACAAAGGCCACGCCGCTGATGAAATCGCCTACGAGGGGGATTGCCGTAAGTGCACCTGCGATCACGCCGCCGGCGGCCGCCATGGCGTAGCGGTTCTGGCTGTGTCCGACCATGCGCGCGATCGCGCACCCTGCAAAGGCACTCGACACCAGCGCGATGCCAATAACACCGCACATGAGGGCTCCGGCAAGCGACAGACCAGCGATAGAGATAATTAGCAGTAGGACGGCGGGGACGATAGCAATCGTGCCCAGAAGACCGCTCACCCACAGGGGCATGGGGCGCTGGTGGAGCATGCCGGCGGCGCTGGCGGTTGCGCGCGGAAAGACGAGTTCGAGCAGTAGGGCGACAAAGCAGGTCGAGAGTGCCGCGGCGACGATACCGCCGATGACATCGTTAACGGTGGAAGTATCCTCGCTCTCGGTGCGGTCGATCTTGAGCGCGCCGACCTCGGCTCCCGCGGCGCGCTCGGGGTCCTCGGAGACGTGCGCGTTCACGGTGCCGGTGATGTGGGCGTTCTTGCCCAGGATGAGCTTATCGGCCCAAACCTCGACATCGCCCTCGACGGTGCCATCGATAGTCACCGTATCGCCCGCAAGCGCTGCCGACTTGGTAGAGCCGCGCAGGGCAACCGTCTCGCCTATCGCATAGAAACAGTTGGCGGTGCTGTCGGAATTGAGCACGACATGCTGGCCGGCAACGGTCACGCTGCCATCAACCGTAGTCTTGGCAATGTCGATGGTGCGCGCCGCCAAGCGGACGGCGCCGCCCACCGTGCAGTCGCGGATGGAGAGGCTCTCGCCTGCTGCAATTATGTCGCGGCCGATGGACGCATCGTCCAAGTTGAGGGCCTGACCTGCCCAGTACAGGTCACCTTCGACGCCGGACGAATTGGCGTCATTGTCGGTCGCAAGTACGTTGCCTGCGGTGTCTGTGCCGGCGAACGACGCCGTGGGAAGTGCGGTGACCGCTAGGGCGACGAGCGCGAATAGGATCGTGATGCGGACCCACGCTTTACGGCGCTGGGTCGACGGGAATTGATTACAGGGCATAGTGAATCCTTCGTCAGATGCTCGACATACACCTAACAGGGTACCCAACGCGTGGGCGCTCTAAAAGAACCTCTCGGTTGCATTTCGAAGGGTCGTGCCGTGCTGTTTACTTTTTACGGTGCAAGAAGCGCGCGATATCTTCTTCGGTGGGGCTTTTGATGTCAAAGCGCAGCGAGAGCCAGCGCAGACCCATGGTCACGACAACGCATACGACCAGCGCGGCGACATTGCTCATAATGCCGCTCATAACGAGACACACATAGCTTGTCGATCCGGCGATGGCGGCGATGGCATAAAAGTTAGTACGTTGGAAAATGCCTGGAACCACGCCCATAAAGCCATCGCGCAACATGCCGCCGCCCACCGCGGTGAAAAAGCCCATCATGATGCACACCGCCGGTGCAAAGCCGTAGACCAGCGCCTTGTCTGCTCCAGTGGCGGCGTAGATGCCGACCGAGATGATGTCGAGCAGGGGAATGAGTTTTTCGGGCTTGTCGACGATTGCCGGGAAAATATAGATGATGGCTGCCGTGGCAATGGAAAGCGGCAGCGCTATTGGCTGGTTGAGGATGTAGACGTTGCCCACCTGCAGCGTCATGTCGCGTAAAAGACCGCCGCCCAAGCCACAGACCACGGCGAGCGCAACTGCACCCACCAGGTCGAGTTTGTGCTCGCGCGCGACCAACACGCCCGAGATTGAAGCCGCGACGACGGCGAACATTTCGAGCCAAAACGGGATGGCGACCATGGCATCCGTGGCGTGTGAGGTAACGGTCATAGCGGCGACGACGGGCAAGATGGGGTCCTTTGGATTACGGATTTGGACAATGCCCGTACATAGTACATGTTCGGCGCCGATTGCGACCCTATTGCTCGGCAAACGGTCGGGACTGGATGCGGGCGTAGGTTCCATGTTCGGGGATCTGGGTCGATGCTGAACGCGATGGGGGCGTGGTTGAATAGGAGGGATGTCTAAATTTTGAGCAGCGCTCAAAATTTATCCGGTCGGCTTACGCCGACCGCGCTGCGCTAAAAACGCGCCACTGGCGCGTTTTCTTTACGCTCCGCGCCCTGGCGGGTTCGAATCCCTCCTCCTCCGCCGTATTTGCTTGTAAGGGACTCTAAACAAAAAAGCCCCCGTTTTCGGGAGCTTTCTCAACCAAAATGGCGGAGGAGGAGGGATTCGAACCCTCGTGACCTTATACAGGCCAAACGGTTTTCGAGACCGCCGCATTCAACCACTCTGCCACCCCTCCGCGTGGGGTAAAAACAAAGCAGGCTCGAAGGCCTGCTTTGGAATTAACTGGCGGAGAGTCAGGGATTTGAACCCTGGAGACGCTTTTGACGCCTACACGATTTCCAATCGTGCTCCTTCGGCCACTCGGACAACTCTCCGTTAAATGCGAAAGTCAGTATACACGAGGAATCGCAAAGTGCAAACAGAAAAGTTGGCATTTTTTAAAACGCTTGGCCGTGCTTGGCGCTGCAGTGGGGCTTGAGGTGCCAAAAAACGGCTTCCGACCAGCGTGGTTGATCAACTCAATTGTTCAAAAAAGGGTATTCATAAGCGACTTGGCAATGAATTTAAAAATCTTTGGGTGGTGCTGTGGGCCACTGGTATGCATTTTGCGACCACAGCCTTGTGCCCGTTGACCTGCGGCTTGGCTCAGCTTGTCCCCACGGCACCGTATCTTGTCAACAGATCCGTCAAGCTTTTGGTCAGCATTTGGTTGGAATGCGCATGAAACGTCGTGCGAGTATGGGCATATGTGGAGGTCATGAGGTTGTAGCTGCATATTCTTGCAGCCTAGGAGGTTGAAAGATATTATTACCAAGTCTTTTCCTGCTTCAGGCGCACCTTCACGACCTGAAGCCACATTTGCCCAGAGGAGGTGACAATATGAAGGCTTATGAACTGCTGTTCTTTGTTGACCCGTCGCTCGACCCCGAGACTCGTCTCGCTGTTATGAAGCGTATCGATACCACGATCGCTGAGGGCGCTGGCAAGGTCGACTCCGTTGACGAGTGGGGCAAGCGCAAGCTCGCCTACGAGATCAACGACCTCACCGATGGTGACTACACCCTCATCAACTTCCACGCAGATCCTACCCAGATCGCCGAGCTTGATCGCGTCCTGCGCATCACCGACGCTGTGGTCCGCCACATGATCGTCCGTCGCGACGACCAGGAGTAAGACTGTCGTTTTGGACTGGGCTTGTGCCCCAAGAGGAAGTAGTGAGTTATGAGCATCAATCGAGTGAACATCACCGGTAACCTCACCCGCGATCCCGAGCTGCGCGCCACCGCCGGCGGAACCCAGGTTCTGTCCTTTGGCGTCGCCGTGAACGATCGTCGCCGTAACGCGCAGACTGGCGAGTGGGAGGACTATCCCAACTTTGTCGACTGCACTATGTTCGGCACCCGCGCCGAGGCCGTGAGCCGTTTCCTGGCAAAGGGAAACAAGGTCGCGATCGAGGGCAAGCTGCGCTACAGCTCTTGGGAGCGCGACGGTCAGCGCAGGAGCAAGCTTGAGGTCATCGTCGATGAGATCGAGTTTATGAGCTCCCGTGGTGGCCAGGGTGGCTACGACCAGGGCGGTTACGCCCCCGCAGCTCCCGCGCCCGCAGCACGTCCTGCCGCACCGGTGGCTACGCCGCCCGCGGTCGACGTCTACGATGAGGACATCCCGTTCTAAGGGTTGTTCACCTATTTTTGAGTGAGAGGCGGCTTCGGTTCGCCGAAGTTGCCAAATGAAAGGTATTTTGACATGGCTAATGATTTTTCTGCACGTCAGCCGCGTCGTAAGTACTGCCAGTTCTGCAAGGAGAACACTGAGTTCATCGACTATAAGGACACTCAGCTTCTCCGTAAGTACATGACCGACCGTGGCAAGATCAAGCCCCGTCGTGTCACTGGCGCTTGCACGCAGCATCAGCATGACATCGCCAACGCCATCAAGCGCGCCCGCGAGATGGCTCTCCTGCCGTACACCGTCCCCGTGGTTTCCTCTCGTGGCAACCGCGACCGCGGCTAAGAAGGGAGACGCATCATGAAGGTTATTCTTCTCGATGAGATCAAGGGCAAGGGCGGCGAGGGTGACGTCGTAGAGGTCGCTCAGGGTTACGCTGAGAACTTCCTGTTCCCCAAGAAGCTCGCTGTTGCCGCCACCAAGGGCAACCTCAAGCAGCTTGACGAGCGTCGCAACAACATCGCCAAGCGCGAGGCCGTCCGTCTGGCTACCGCCAACGAGACCAAGGCTGCCTTCGAGGGCAAGACGGTCACCGTTGACGTCAAGGTCGGCGACGAGGGCATCCTCTTTGGCTCCGTTACCGCCGCTATGATTGCTGATGCCATCAAGGCTCAGCTCGGTATGGACATCGACCGCAAGCGCGTCGAGCTCGGTAAGCCCATCAAGGTTGCCGGTGCCCACACCGTTGCCATCTCGCTGTACCGCGAGATCAAGGCCGAGGTTGTCGTTCTCGTCGGCGTTACCGCCGAGGAGCTCGCTGCCGAGGCTGAGGTCGAGGAGGCCGCTGAGGTCGCCGAGGCCGAGACCGCCGAGGTCGAGACTGAGGCTGCTGCCGAGTAGCATTTGCTGCAACGCAACAATCTTGTTCTAAGAAGGGCGCTCTGGGAAACCAGGGCGCCCTTTTGTTATTTGCGCTGAGTGAGTGTCATGGTGAACGTTGCGTCGAAGTCCTATATACAGGACCGTTCATCCGTTTGGTTCGGTGATGATTGGCGGCGCGCGGCGCGTTTTGGGATCGTGGCTGATACTATGGATGCTCGCAAGCGATATGAATGAGGATGCTCATGGCATATGACGATAGGGAGACCGGGCTGACGGTTGAGGACCGCGGCTCCAAGTTGGGTCTTCCCCAAAACCAAGATGCAGAGGCCAATGTACTGGCCGCTATGCTGCTATCGCCCGAGGTGGTCGAAGAGGCGCAGGTCGAGCTGCAGCCCGATGACTTCTACCGGCCCATTCATAAGACCATCTATACCGCGATGGTCGATATGTACAACAGCCGCATTCCCATCGACTCCATCTCGCTGATCGATTACCTGCGAAGCATCAACAAGCTCGATGCCGTGGGCGGAGAAGCGTACATTTTGGAGTTGATGGGTCAGACCCTGTCGCTCGTCAACTGGCAGCACCATGCCGCCATCGTCCGTCGCGATTCGATGCTGCGCGAGCTGATCGGCGCCACCAACGAGATCAACGCGCTGGCCTATAACGCTCCCACCGATACCAAAGAGGTCGTGGAGCTAGCCGAGAGCAAGCTGCTCAAGGTCACGGCGCGCGAGGTCAAGTCGAGTTACAAGACGCTGACCGAGTTTATGGTCGAGGCCTATAACGAGGCCGAGGAAGTGTGCCAGGCCGGTGGCCAGGCTGCGGGCGTGCCCACGGGCTTCCCGTCGCTCGACCGCATGCTCATGGGTTTCCGCGAGGGTCAGCTCATCATTATCGGCGCCCGCCCTGCTGTGGGTAAGACGTCGTTCGCCCTGAATCTGGCGCTCAACGCTGCCGCTGCCGGTTATACCGTCGGCTTCTTCTCTCTGGAGATGTCGGGCAAGGAAATTGCCCAGCGTCTGATTTGCGCCTACGCCATGATCTCGATCAGTGACTTCCGCATGGGCCGCATTAGCCCCGAGCAGTGGGCAAATATCAACGAGGCCACGCAGACCTTGTCCAAGCTCGATATTCTAATTGACGATACGCCCGGCACCACAGTGACCGAGATTCGCGCCAAGAGCCGTCGTATGCTCCATAACAAGGAGAAGGCCATCATCATCCTGGACTACCTACAGCTGGTGAGTCCTCCGCCGGGACGCCGTTCCGAGAGCCGTACCGTCGAGGTCTCCGAGATGTCGCGTGGTCTGAAGATCATGGCCAAGGAGCTCAAGATTCCGCTGATCGCGCTGTCGCAGCTGTCGCGTCAGGTCGAGTCCCGTACCGGCAAGCGCCCGCAGCTGTCCGACCTGCGTGAATCGGGCTCCATCGAGCAGGACGCCGACATCGTTATGTTCTTGGACCGCTCCGCCGATGAGGCCGAGGCTTCGCGTGACGATCGACCCGACGAGGGCGTTACGCGTATCGTCGTGGCCAAGAACCGTTCGGGCCCGATCGGTGACGTCGACCTGATGTTCCTGCCGGCATCCACCAAGTTCTATGAGCTTGATGGGGCGCATACCGAGGAGTAGGACAGGCGCCCGTTGCACGGGTATACTGGGAATGTTTTGTGCTTCTGCGCGCCAGCGTGGCGCGCAGACAGTCCATGAATGTAAGGAGTAAACATGCCGTCAACCGTTTTGGTCGGTGCCCAGTGGGGCGATGAGGGCAAGGGTAAGATCTGCGACCTGGTCGCCGGCGACTTCGATGCCGTCGTGCGCTATTCGGGCGGTAATAACGCCGGCCACACCATCGTCGTCAACGGCAAGAAGTACGGCCTGCACCAGGTGCCCTCCGGCATCATGTATTCCGACCATGTGTCGGTGATCGGTAACGGCTGCGTCGTCAACCCCAAGGTTGTCCTTGAGGAGATTGACATGTTCGAGGCCGACGGCATCACCACCAAGAACCTCAAGATCAGTGGCAACGCGCACATCATCATGCCGTACCACATCGATCTGGATGGTGCTTTTGAGCAGAAGCTCGGCAAGAAGAACATCGGTACCACCAAGCGCGGCATCGGTCCGTGCTACCAGGACAAGATGGCACGCATCGGCCTGCGCATGCAGGACATGCTGGACGAGGCGCTGTTCCGCGACAAGCTGGAGACCGCTCTTGCCCGCGTGAATCCCGAGCTCGAGCTCATCTATCACCTGCCCACCTACACCGTGGACCAGATCTGCGACGAGTACCTGCCCATGGCCGAGCGCCTGCGCCCCTACATCACCGAGACGAGCCTGCTGCTCAACAACATGATCGACGAGGGCAAGGACCTGCTGTTCGAGGGCGCCCAGGCGACGCTGCTCGACATCGACCACGGCACCTATCCGTACGTGACGTCTTCTAACTGCACCGCTGGCGGCGCCATCACCGGCTCCGGCGTCGGTATGAAGAATGTCGACCGCGTGCTGGGCGTCATGAAGGCCTATATCACCCGTGTCGGTTCGGGCCCCATGCCCACCGAGCTTTCCTATGAGTCCGAGGCCGGCCACACGCTGACCGAGGAAGGCTATGAGTACGGCGTGACCACCGGCCGTCGCCGTCGCTGCGGTTGGTTCGATGGCCCCATCGCCAACTACGCCTCGCGTGTCAACGGCCTCACCGATATCGCCCTGACCAAGCTCGACGTGCTTTCGGCCTTCGACACCATCAAGGTGTGCGTTGCCTACGACGTCGATGGCGAGCGTTACACGAGCGTGCCCGAGCATCAGGTGCGCTTTGAGCATGCCAAGCCCATCTACGAGGAGCTCCCGGGCTGGAAGTGCGATATCACCGGTTGCCGCAGCTTTGACGAGCTGCCACAGGAGGCTCAGGACTACGTGGCGTTTATCGAGGAACTGGCACACACCCGCGTGACGTTCATTGGCGTCGGCGCCGATCGCGAACAGATCATCAACCGATTCTGGAAGTAATCGGCACTATTCGGTTATTGCGATATACCCCTTTGCAGCCCAAGCGGGCGGCCGAGGGGTATATTTGCTTGCAAAGGGCTCGCGCGGAGCGAGCCATTCATCCATAGAGGAGGCACCCTTGAAGGCGGACACTCAAACCATCGACATCCTGTTGTTGGGCAGCGGCGGCCGTGAGCATGCTCTGGCAGCAAAGCTCGCAGCATCACCGCGCGCCGGCAAGCTCTACATTGCGCCGGGCAACGGCGGCACCGCGAGCTGTGGCGAGAATGTGGTTCTCGACGATTGCGATCCTGCGGCCGTGGCGGCGTTTGCCCAGAGCCACGGATGCGGACTCGTGGTGATTGGCCCCGAGGCTCCGCTCGTGGCGGGCGTAGCCGATGCCGTGCGCGCGGCGGGTATTCCCTGCTTTGGCCCGGGTGCCGAGGGCGCTCAGATGGAGGGCTCCAAGCTATTCTCCAAGCAGCTCATGGAGCGCGCCGGCATTCCGACGGCCGCCTACGGCTCGTTTACTGACGAGGCTTCGGCTCTTGCCTATGTGCGCGAGCAGGGTGCCCCGCTGGTCGTAAAGGCTGACGGCCTGGCCGCAGGCAAGGGCGTTATCGTGGCGACTGAGCTCGAGCAGGCCGAAGAGGCCGTGCGCGAGTGCTTTGGCGGTACCTTTGGTGATGCCGGCAACACCGTTGTCATTGAGGAGATGCTCGTTGGCCCCGAGTGCTCGCTGCTGGCCTTTACCGACGGCAAGACCGTGCGCCCCATGGCCACCTCGCAGGACCACAAGCGCGCGCTCGAGGGCGACCTTGGCCCCAACACCGGCGGCATGGGCGTTTACAGCCCGGTGCCCATCGTGACCGACGAGGAGCACGCCACCATGGTGGCGGTCATGGAGCAGACCGTGGCCGAGCTTGCTGCCGAGGGCATCGACTACCGCGGCTGCCTGTACGGTGGCTTTATGCTCACCCCCGCCGGCCCCAAGGTGCTGGAGTTCAATGCCCGCTTTGGCGACCCCGAGACGCAGGTCGTGCTGCCGCGCCTCAAGAACGACCTGGTCGAGGTTATGCTCGCCTGCGCCAACTGCGAGCTTGATCAGATTGAGCTCGATTGGCGTGACGAGTGGGCTGTGGCCGTTGTCCTGACGAGCGCGGGCTACCCCGGCAGCTATGAGAAGGGCAAAGTCATCACCGGCATCGCCGACGCCGAGGCCATGGAGAACGTGACCGTGTACCATGCCGGCACCGCCGTGGTGGACGGTCAGCTCGTGACCAACGGTGGCCGAGTGCTTGCCGTGACCGCGCTGGGCGACACGTTCGAGAACGCCCGCAACCTCGCCTACGAGGCCTGCGAGAAGATTGATTTTGAGGGCAAGACCCTGCGTCACGACATCGGCCTGCGCGCACTGCGTGGCCGCGACGCCTGGGATGCCTAAAGTCCGAGAGGAATGAGACGGATGGACGAGAAGAACGAAGAACTCGTGGACGCGCAGATCGTCGAGGAAGATGGCCGCGCGTACGGACACGCCGAGGGCGAGCCGGGTGGCGAGGTTGTCGACGAGCCGATGCTGGTGCTGGGCGATGACGACCCGCACGATGCCGAGCTACACGAGAAGATTCTTTCGGAGGAGTGCGCCTGGAAAGGCAAGATCCTCGACGTCCACCGTCTTGAGGTTGAGCTGCCCAACGGTCACCGCAGCGCCCGCGATGTGATTCGACATCCTGGCGCGGCGGCCGTTGTGGCGCTTACCGAGAGCGGCAAGATTGTGCTGGTGCGTCAGTACCGCACCGCCATCGACCGCGTGACGGTCGAGATTCCCGCCGGCAAGCTCGATCCGGGCGAGGATCCGCTCGATTGCGCCAAGCGTGAGCTGCACGAGGAGACGGGCTTTAGGGCCGGCCGCATTCGCTTTTTGACGTCGATTGTCACGACCTGCGGCTTCTGCGACGAGATCATTCATATCTACCTGGCCACCAAGCTCGAGTTCGATGCACCCAACCCCGATGATGACGAGTTCGTCAACGTGGACCTCGTGCCGCTGCACGAGCTGATCGACGCCGTGCTCGACGGCAAGATCGAAGATGCCAAGACCGTCGTGGGCGCCTTGGCCTGCGATAGCATTGCGCATCGCCTGGGTGGTTCTGAGCTGTAACGAGTGGGGATGATCCCGCAGGTTTGTGTAAGTCAGCGAAAGTGCTCCATTTGAGACAAGGTGGTCTAAAAGAGGATGGAAGCGTATGGATATACGCGACCGACGATTGAAGGCCAGATTGTCCAAATGGGGCACTTGCAGCGTCGAGACGAAACGCGGTTTGGTAAAACCGCGTAAGGTGATTATGCTGAAGAGGTTTTTGTCTTATTACAAGCCCCAGATGGGGCTCTTTGTTGCCGATACTGTTTGTGCCCTGGTGCTTGCCGCCATTGACTTGGCGTTTCCTATCATTCTGCGCAATCTGACCGGCGGGCTCTTTACCCATGGTCAGGCTGCTATTATGCAGGCGCTCGGTATGATCGCGGTCGGCTTGGTACTGATGTATGCCATCCGTTGCGCCTGTCGCTACTTTGTGAGTTACTGGGGCCACGTGATGGGCGCGCGCATGGAGTCCAAGATGCGCGAGGACCTGTTCGATCAGTATGAGCGCTTTAGCTTTGCGTACTTCGATCGCAACAGCTCGGGTGACATGATGAGCCGCGTGGTCAACGACCTGTTCGATATCTGCGAGGCGGCGCACCACGTGCCCGAGTGGATCATCATCTGCGGCATCGAGATTATCGGCTCGTTTGTGATCCTCTTTACCATCGCCCCGGTGCTGGCGCTTGCCATGGCTGCGGTGACAGCAGCGTTTTCGGTCATCATGTTTTGGCAGAACATGCGCATGCGCGAGGTCTTTAGCGACAACCGCAAAAAGATCAGCGGCATCAATGCGCAGCTGCAGGATTCGCTGGCGGGCATGCGTGTGGTCAAGAGCTTTGCCAATGAGGAGACCGAGCGCTCTAAGTTCCGCGCCTCCAACAATCGCTATCTTTCGTCCAAGGAGAACATGTATCACGCCATGGGCGTCTATACTGCGACGTATGGCCTGCTCTCGGGTGTGCTCTATGTGATCGTGGTACTGCTGGGCGGCTGGCTGGTCGCCCAGGGACAGCTGCAGGCGGTCGATATGGCGACCTTTGCACTCTATATTTCGCTGTTCTGCACGCCGCTCGAGACACTCGTCAATTCGGCCGAAACGTATCAGAAGGCCATCGCCGGCTTTAAGCGTATGGACGAGGTACTCTCGACCGCGCCGGATATCCAGGACAAGCCGGGCGCCACGGATCTGCAGGTGACCGCCGGCGCCGTGGATTATCACGACGTGTGCTTTAACTACGAGGACGTTGAGCTGGCCGAGGGCGATGCCGAAGAGCGTCCCGTTATCGACCATATGAATCTGTCCATCAAGCCCGGGCAGACCATCGCTTTGGTTGGTCCTTCGGGCGGTGGCAAGTCCACGACCTGTTCGCTGCTGCCGCGCTTTTATGACGTGGCTGCCGGATCCATTAGCATCGACGGCCAGGACGTGCGCGATGTGACGCAGCAGAGCCTGCGCCGCGCCATCGGCCTGGTGCAGCAGGATGTCTACCTGTTTGACGGAACAGTCGGCGAGAACATCGCCTACGGCAAGCCGGGCGCTACGGCAGAAGAGATCGCCGAGGCCGCCCGTCGCGCCAACATCGATGCCTTTATCGAGTCGCTTCCACAGGGCTATGACACGGTCGTGGGCGAGCGCGGCAGCCGTCTTTCGGGCGGCCAAAAGCAGCGCGTTGCCATTGCGCGTGTGTTTCTCAAGAACCCCAAGATCCTGATTTTGGACGAGGCGACGAGTGCTTTGGATAACGAGAGCGAGGAGGCGGTGCAGGAGTCACTCGAAGAGCTGGCACGCGGCCGCACCACGATTATCATCGCCCATCGTCTTTCGACTATTAAGCATGCCGATGAGATTGCGACCGTTGAGCATGGTCGCGTTGTGGAGCGTGGCACGCACGAGGAGCTTCTCGCCCGTGGCGGCACCTATGCCCGTTACTATCGAATGCAGTTCGAAGGTGCGCGTGCGCACGAGCTCGACTGATTGATATGACAGGAAGTTTATGGCTGACAAGAACCCTTTGACTCCGGAAGAAGTGACGGAGTTATTCTCCGAAATCGATGCATCCGGTGTCTTGGATCCCACGCTTGCCAAAAAGCGAACCGAGCGCATGCGTGAGAAGGAGGCTGCGGCCAAGCGCGGTGACAAAGCGGCGCTAGCGCAGCTGCGCAGCGAGGACCGCGCGAGCCAGGCAAAACATATCGACCCGCTGTCCGAGGACGATCCTTCGGGCTCGCAGGTGAGCCATACCATTACGAAGACCGCGATGGCCGTGGTCATCGGTATTCTGGTGCTGATCGTGGGCATGCAGATCGGCTACGGCGTGATGCGCCGTCTGAATACCGCCAACCTGTCCGAGAGCGTTTCGGTGGATACCGTCTCGACCGCGCTCAAGGGTGGACTCGAATGGGGCAACGGCTTTACGCAGTTCCCGCTCGATTTTTCTGTCGACGAGGCCGATGAGCGCACGGGCACGGTTGAGGTGACGGTGTTGGACACGTCGTCTGCCAATGAGCTCGAGCTGCTGTCCAACGGGCAGATCCAGGCCGCGGCGCTTGCGACCAACGCCCTGCTCAACGACAAGATTGACCGCGTGGTGTATAACGTTCACGCCTATATCGACGAGGATAGCAACATTCAGCACGATTCCTTTTTTGGCATGTTCCCCGCGCGGGGTCATCAGAGCGCCATTTTGACGTTTGTGTGGACCAAGAGCTCATCCAACGCCACGAGCATCGACTGGAAGATGCGCATCGTAAGCATGGACGACACCATTGCCGAGCGCATTCAAAAACAGGTGAACTCGGTTTCGTCGCTGATCGAGGACCCGGTGGTGAGCCAGACCAAGATTGACGAGGAAAAGGCCGAACGTGACCTGGAGCATCGTCTGCATGGCCGCGAGATTTTCCGCGGCGGCAAGCCCGATCGCTCACCGTCCGATCTGCTGGAACAGGACAAGAAAAAGTAAGACGCCATCATCCCGCGTGAGCCACAAGCCCCGCGGGATGATTTTTCTGGGACGGGGATTAAAAAATCATTATGCATAGAAAGTCATAATTATCATTTCGTAAACATTTCGATGAAATTAACGCCATGAGGCATGCTTGCGGTTACAATACCGCGAGGCCTAACTACACACCTTTAAGCCGGTCCTGTGAGACCGGGAAGGAGAATTATGGCGAACAACCATACCGCGGGCGCTGCCGCCCGCACCTTCGCGCCCAGCGAGCTTTGCCAGCGTATGCTGGCCAAAACCAGCAAGGGCACCTGCGGTCCCTGTATCCTGTATCTTGAGGATGGGACCATTTTTTATGGACGTGCATGCGGCGCCGAGGGCACCGCGACCGGCGAAGTCTGCTTCAACACCTCGCTCGAGGGCTACTTTGAGGTCATGACCGACCCGAGTTATGCCGGCCAAATTGTAACCATGACCTATCCGCAGATCGGCAATTACGGTATCGACGAGACCGATGTCCAGTCGGCCTTCCCCGGCGACGCCGTGCGCCCTGCGAGCGCTCCGGCTATGCGCGGCATGATCGTTCGCGACATGTGCGCCACGCCTTCTAACTGGCGCTCGGCCGTCAGCGTGCCGGAGTACCTGCGCGCTCACGGCATCGTCGCTATCGAGGGTGTCGACACCCGCGCTCTGGTGCGCCATCTGCGCGACAATGGTTCCAAGATGGGCATTATCTCGACAGAGATCTTCGACGTCGACGAGCTCGCCGAGTGTCTGGCCGCAGCGCCCACGCTGGTGGGCGAGAACCTGGTCAAGACCGTAAGTTGCCCCGCGCCTCACGAGTTTGTGGCCGCCGACCTGCCTGCCACGCATGACTTTGCGCTCACTGCCGCCGCTCCTGACCGCCACAAAGTGGTTGCTTACGACTGCGGCGTGAAGCGTGGCATTTTGGAGGGCCTGGTCCGTGCCGGCTGCGACCTCACCGTCGTGCCGTGGGATACGCCTGCTCAGCAGGTGCTCGACATGAATCCCGACGGCGTCTTTTTATCCAACGGCCCCGGCGATCCCGATGCCGTGGTGGAGACCTATGAGCAGGTGCAGCAGCTGATCGGCAAGGTGCCGGTCTTTGGCATTTGCCTTGGTCACCAGATGATCAGCCTGGCCTGCGGCGCCCAAATGGAAAAGCTTAAATTCGGTCACCGTGGCGGTAACCAGCCGGTTATGAATCTGGTGAGCCGTCGCGTGGAGATCACCGCGCAAAACCACGGCTTTGGCCTGCTGTTCCCCAGTCTGGGCAAACTGATTCCGGAGCTTTCCGGCGGCGAAACCGAGCATGCGGCCGATGGCGACCTGCGCGCCTGGGTGCGCCGCGGTATCGCGCCGGTCGTGATGAACGAGCGCTTTGGCCGCATTCGCCTGACACATGTGAACCTCAACGACGGCACCGCCGAGGGCATCCAGCTGCTCGACGCCCCGTGCTTCTCGGTCCAATACCACCCCGAGGCTTCGCCCGGCCCCACCGATGCCCACTATCTCTTTACCGCCTTTACGCGACTCATGGACGGCGAGGAGAACTACCTGGACATCGACACCGCGAAGGACCGCCTCGCCGGCTGGAATTTCGCCGAGTCCGAGAACGCTGCGACCGAGGAGAACTAACATGCCTAAACGTACTGACATCAAGCGCATCCTCGTTATTGGTTCGGGCCCCATCGTTATTGGCCAGGCCTGTGAGTTCGACTACTCCGGCGCACAGGCCTGCAAGGTGCTCAAGGAGGATGGCTTTGAGGTCATCCTGGTCAACTCCAACCCGGCGACCATCATGACCGACCCGGGCTTGGCCGACCGCACCTATGTTGAGCCCATCACCGCCGAGTTTATCGAGCGTGTGATCAAAAAGGAGCGTCCGGACGCGCTGCTGCCTACGTTGGGCGGCCAGACCGGTCTGAACGCCGCCGTCGAGCTGGCAAAGGACGGCACGCTCGACAAGTACGGTGTCGAGATGATCGGCTGCGACCTTGCCGCTATCGAGCGCGGTGAGGACCGCAAACTCTTTAACGAGGCCATGGCCGAGATCGGCCTGGAGGTCGCGCGCTCGGGCTATGCCTACAGCGTGGCCGACGCCGAGGCTATCGCCGAGCGCGTGGGATATCCCTGCGTACTGCGCCCGAGCTTTACCCTCGGTGGCGCCGGCGGCGGCATCGCGCATACCCACGAGGAGCTCGTCTCCATCGTGAGCCAGGGCCTTGAGCTCTCGCCTGCCCATGAGGTGCTGGTCGAGGAGTCCATCGAGGGTTGGAAAGAGTATGAGATGGAGGTCATGCGCGACCACGCCGGCAACGGCATCATCGTGTGCTCCATCGAGAATCTCGACCCCATGGGCGTGCACACCGGCGACTCCATCACCGTGGCGCCGGCGCAGACACTAAGTGACCTTGAGTACCAGCGCATGCGTGTCGCGTCGCTCGCCATTCTGGAGAAGATTGGCGTCGAGACCGGCGGCTCCAACGTGCAGTTTGCCGTGAACCCCCAGACTGGCCGCCTGATCGTCATCGAGATGAACCCGCGCGTGAGTCGTTCGTCCGCACTGGCCTCCAAGGCCACGGGCTTCCCCATCGCCAAGGCCGCCGCTCGCCTGGCCGTGGGCTACACGCTCGACGAGATCGTCAACGACATCACCAAGGCAACGCCCGCCTGCTTTGAGCCCACGATCGACTACTGCGTGGTCAAGGTGCCGCGCTTTGCCTTCGAGAAATTTAAGGGTACCGACCCCACGCTCACCACGCGCATGAAGGCCGTGGGCGAGATTATGGCGATCGGCCGCACCTTTGAGGAGGCCTTCGGCAAGGCCATGCGCTCACTGGAGGACGGTCACCAGGGCATCTGCGCCGGTGGCAAGGAGGGTGCCGACAAGCTGAGCGACGATGAGCTCGCTCAGGCCGTGGCAACCCCGACCGAGCACCGCATCTTCTTTGTGGTCGAGGCCCTGCGCCGCAGCTGGGACGTTGCGCGTATCCATGCCATTTGCGGCATCGACCCGTGGTACCTCAACCGTATCAACGACATGGTGCAGGTCCAGGAGAGCATCCGCGGCCTGCGTGTGGAGGATATCGACGCCGACGCGATGCGCCTGCTCAAGCAGTACGGCACGAGCGACGCCGAGATTGCCGCGCTGACCGGCTCGGACGAGCGCTTTGTGCGCGCCTATCGCAAGGGTCTGGGCGTGGTTCCCAGCATGAAGACGGTCGATACCTGCGCGGCCGAGTTCTCGAGCGCCACGGAGTACCACTACAAGACGTACGAGAACATCTACCGCACGAGCCCGGATGCCAAGAAGTGCGTGGCTCCCGACGAGACCACGCCGGCGGACAAGCCCAAGGCGATGATCCTGGGCGCCGGCCCCAACCGCATTGGCCAGGGTATCGAGTTCGATTACTGCTGCGTACACGCGAGCTACGCGCTGGCGGCCCGCGGCTTTGAGACCATCATGGTCAACTGCAACCCCGAGACCGTTTCGACCGACTACGACACCTCGGACCGCTTGTACTTTGAGCCGCTCACCTACGAGGACGTCATGGACGTTATCGATGTCGAGCGCCCCGACGGCGTCGTGGTGACGCTCGGCGGCCAGACTCCGCTTAAGCTGGCGCGCATGCTCGAGGAGAGCGGCGTGAACATTATGGGCACCAAGCCCGATGCCATTGACTTTGCCGAGGACCGCGAGCGCTTCGCCGCTCTGCTCGACAAGCTGGGCATCATGTACCCGCCGGCGGGCCAGGCCACCTCGTTTGAGGAGGCCGAGGCCGTGGCCGCGCACATCGGCTATCCGCTGCTGGTGCGCCCGAGCTATGTGCTGGGCGGCCGCGGCATGATGATCGCCTACGATGCCGAGCATCTGCGCGATTACATGGCCGAGGCTGCGCGCATTAGCCCCGACTACCCGGTGTACCTGGACCGCTTCCTGGAGGGTGCGATCGAGTCCGACGTCGACGCCCTGTGCGATGGCGAAGAGGTATACATCGGCGGCATCCTGGAGCATATCGAGGAAGCCGGTATTCACTCCGGCGACTCCGCGACCTGCATCCCGCCGTTCAGCTTTAGCGAGAGCCTGCAGGCGAAGCTCCGCGAGACCACGCGCCGCATCGCGATGGCGCTGGGAGTCCGCGGTCTGGTCAACGTGCAATATGCCATCAAGGGCGAGACCGTCTACGTGATCGAGGCCAACCCGCGCGCCAGCCGTACCGTGCCGTTTATCTCCAAGGCCACCGGTGTGCCGCTGGCCAAATGCGCGGCGCGCATCATGGCAGGCGATTCCATCGCGAGCTTGGGCCTGCCGAGCGACGAACGTCAACTGGACTGGTTCTGCATGAAGGAAGCCGTCATGCCCTGGGGTCGTTTCCCGGGCGCCGACGTCATCCTGGGGCCCGAGATGAAGTCGACGGGCGAGGTCATGGGTATCGCTAAGAGCTATCCCGAGGCATACGCCAAGACGCAGCTGGCGATCGACTACAAGCTGCCCGACCCGAGTTGCGGCAAGGTGTTCATTAGCGTGTGCGACCGCGACAAGCGCCATATCCTTTCGGTCGCCCGTATCCTGCGCTATCTGGGCTTTGACATCTGCTCTACCGAGGGTACGGCGCGCGTGCTGCGTGGAGGCAACGTGACGTGCGAGATCGTGGAGAAGATTAGCGGCCCGCACGACGGCGAGCGCCCCAACATCGGCGACCTCATCGCCGATGGCAAGATCGCGGTGATCATCAACACGCCGTACGGTCCGGGCTCGCGCGGCGACGGCTATCTGCTGCGCACCGAGGCAGTGCGACGCGGTGTGACCTGCGTGACCGCGATGTCTGCCGCCAACACGTACGTGAGTGCCATCGAGGCGGTGCGTGAGGACCAGCAGGGTCACGGCAGCGCCAACGACATGGGCATGGACGTCATCGCCCTGCAGGACCTGCCGCAGTACACGGTGTAGTTGACCTGGCCGGCCGGGGCGGGAGGGGCCGAGATTTCCCCCTTTCGCTCCGGCTGCAAGCAGAGTCGCTCAGGAGGAAACTCGGCCCCTCCCGCCCCGGCCTGCGGTGACTTGGCCGCACCGTGTACTGCCGAAGGGACTTTGCGCGATGACTAGGGCTGAATAAAAAGTGAGTGTGGGATCCGTCGTTCATTCGAACGACGGATCCCACGTTTTTATTTCAGCCAACGTACGTCATGGCAATCCCCGGTAGGTCGAAGATGCCCCGCGGCGGTCTGGTGTTTTCATCTGAACGACTTTGCGTAGCAACCGGAGTGAAGATGAAAACACCGGGCCGCCGCAGAGCACCCACAGACCGCAGGGACGGGAGCAGCTATACTACTCTCAGTAGTTAAGGGTCGCGGATTCGCTGCGTCACCGCTCTCAACAGGAGGTCTATGTTTATGGCAGATCAGAAGCCGGTTGTCGGGATCATCATGGGTTCCAAGTCCGATCTGGGCGTTATGGAAGGCTGCACCGCCGAGCTCGAGGCACTGGGTGTGCCCTATGAGCTCGTCATTGCGAGCGCGCACCGCACGCCGGCGAAGGTCCACGAGTGGGCTTCGACTGCCGCCGATCGCGGTATCAAAGTGATTATCGCCGCCGCCGGCAAGGCTGCTCACTTGGGTGGTGTCGTGGCTGCCTTTACGCCGCTGCCGGTTATCGGCGTGCCTATGAAGACGAGTGACCTGGGCGGTATGGACTCTTTGCTGTCGATGGTGCAGATGCCCTCCGGCGTGCCCGTGGCCTGCGTTGCCATCAACGGCGCCAAGAACGCTGCCATTTACGCCACGCAGATTCTGGGCGCATGCGACCCCGAGTACCGCAAGGTTATCGAGAAGATGAAGCAGGAGATGGCTGACGCCTAGGCGTTCCGCCGTTTCACCGCAGTATAAGGAGAGCCATGTCCGATTATCAGGGAAAACGATTCAAGGCTTCTCAGATTCCCGATCCGTCGAAGCCGGGTGCCGCCCATGCGGCGCAGCAGGGTCGGACATCCTCTCCTCAGCAGCCGCGCGCGCCGCGCCCCGTGACACCGGCGACGCATCGTCGACAGGACGCGCCGGCCGCATATCGTCCTTCGTCTTATAGCTCCGCTAAGAAGCCGCCCCGGTCCTCATCGCATGCCGCGCCGTCGGATTGCACCGAGCCGCCGCGCAAAAAGCGCCGCTCCATTATTCCCATTCTGCTCATCATCATCGGTATCGGCCTGATTGTCGCCGCCGCCGCTATCTTTATTAATGCCCAGATTGGCTATAAGCAGGCGAGCGATTCGTATCAGAAAATCGAGAAGCAATATGTAAGCGATAAGGATGCCAGCGGCGTGCCGATTATCGACTTTGATGCGCTTGCTCAGACGAACCCCGAGATTGTGGGTTGGATTTACGTGCCGGGAACCAATATCAACTATCCCGTGGTGCAGACCAACAACAACTCCAAATACCTCAACACGCTGTTTGACGGTACGGCTAACGCGTCCGGTGCCATTTTCCTGGATAGCGATGACACCGCGCCGGGAATGGTCGACCAGCAGACTACGATCTACGGCCACCATATGAACGATGGGTCGATGTTCAACGTGATTTCGGATACGACTGACCAGGCAACGTTCGATAGCATCGAGTTTGTGTATTACATCACACGGGATGCTACGTATAAGCTGCGACCACTGGCGACCAAGGTGGTCGAGGACACGTATGCCAAGGCGCGCACGACCAATTTTGAGGGCGACGACGGACTCAAGAACTACCTGTCCGAGATGCTCGACGGCGCTTCTGCCGTGGCGAGTGATGCCACCGATCGTGCCGCTTCGGCAACTAAGGTTGTAACGCTTGTGACCTGTCGTTCGCTGTCGCTGAGCAACACACGCGCCGTCATGGTGCTCACGCCGGTCGAGGAATAAGTTGTTCGAGAGTAGCTAAAAAGCCCCGTCCCAAATTAGCTACTCGACGACGGTAAGGGAGAAATGATGCTCGAGAGTGGCAAATTGATGCCTTCGATTGATGCTTGGCTGCGCGAGGCCAAGGCCGATGCTTCGGCGGCAGGCTGTGGGATGTATCTGACGCATAACGGTGTGGTGCGCGCGACGCCCAAGGCCGAGGTGCGCGGAGTCGAGACCGATGGCGTGGCGCCAGGCCACAGGGTGGGCGGCATGGTCTTTGACTACGACGCCGAAAAGGTACGGTCTGCTATCGAGGCCACGCGCGCGATGCCGGGTATCGGCTATGTGCGCGTGTGGCTGGCAAGCGGCGAGCTTGCCGTAGGTGACGACATCATGCTCGTGCTTATCGGCGGGGACATTCGCCCGCACGTGGTCGATGCACTGCAGGCGCTCGTTGGCACCATCAAGAACGAATGCGTGAGTGAGGTCGAGCGCGAGGCATAGAGGATTGCGTCGATAGAAGGATCGTTTATAAAAATGCCCGCCGGTACGTGTGATACCGGCGGGCATTTTGCGTTTTGGGCGCGGTGAGCGCTACACGCGCGTCGCATCCTTGGGGCTCATGGTCATGCTCTGGAAGCGGTTTTCCATGTACTCGTTATCGAAGTGCTCTCCGTAGAACTGTGCGACGGGAATGTCCGGCTCCGTGCCGTT
>UQKV01000033.1 GCA_900541665.1 uncultured Collinsella sp. | reverse complement strand
CGAGCCGGAGAGCACTTAATGTGCTCTCCGTGCGAGCAGGACTGTCCGAGCAGGCAACCTAATGCCTTTCGGGCAGCCACGGACCAACTTACTTCAAACCACCGTTACGACAGCGCAATACCGCCGAGCCAGCCCCAGCGCACGCCAGAGCCAGTACCATAAAAGCTGATGAACGAATCAAGCGACTTAGACGTAATGGCACCCTCGTTGCTCATAACGATGCCGCCGCCAACGTAGATACCCACATGACCGTAGATAAGGCCCGGAGCACCCGTGCCGCCGTGCGAGGAATCGGCCACGATCATGCCCACCTGCAGCGCCGAGCGGTCGGAGCTATAGCACCAGGCGTTAAACATGTCGCACGCATTGCCGCCAAAGTAGCCAACGCCGGCGTTACGGAAGACATTGGTGACCCACGCCGCGCACCAGTTCTGACCCGGCGAAGGCGTGGAGTAGCACGCGTTGACGACAGCCTGCTGCTTGCCCGAGCCGGCATTCTGCTGCGGAGTTCCGGGCGCGTACGATCCACCACCCGAGCTCGAACCACCCGAGTAGGAATTGTTCTTGTTCGCGGCAGCCGCGGCAGCGGCAGCCTTCCTAGCGGCCTCCTCAGCCTGGGCGGCAGCGAGGATCTCGGAATCGCGCTGAGCCATGAGCTCCTTGACGTCGTCGGAAAGACCGTTCAGCACGGTCTGGACTTCTTGCTGCTTGGCCTGCATGTCCTGCATCTGGGCAGTCTGCTGGTCCTTGAGCTTCTCTAAGTCGGCCTTCTGCGACTCGAGCTCGGTCTTTTGCGCATCGAGCTCTTCCTGGATGGTCTGAATGTCCTCGATGGCGTCACGGTCGCTCTTGTTGATCTTCTCAACGTAATGCGCGTTGGCGACGAGTTCCTCAAACGAGCCAGAGGCCAGCAGCAGCGACAGGATGTTCGTGCCGCCGGACTTGTAGCTGGCGGCCACGCGATCGGAAAGGTCGTTGCGCTTCTTCTTGAGCTCGGCCTTCTTTTCATCGATCTGGGCCTGCGTGTCGTCAATCTTGCCCTGGACATTCTCGATGTCGTTGAGGGTCTGGGCATTCTTGTTGGCCAGCGCCGCATACTCATTTGCGATGCTGTCGAGCTGGGCCTGAACCTCGTCGAGCTGGGCCTGGGCGGCATTCAGTTTATCGGTGGTTTCTTTGGAAGCCTCCGCCGCATGGGCGCGAGTGGGCAAGCCAAAAAGAACTGCCGCAGAAGCGGCGCCGAACAGGGCCTTGAGGACAGTGCGGCGCGAGAGCTCCTGGGAAAGGATGGAATCGCTGTTTGGTGACATATGTACTCCGTTACATGCTTATTTATATGTCGCTCAACTCATACATATTAGCGTACATATGGCGCGTCCCAACGATTTCCACGAACGGCAGGAAACTGCAAGGTCGGCGGCTCGTAAGCAAATACCAAAGATCAGGTTATGCGTACGCAAGCTCTGTTATGAGTACGTTAACATAATCCTCTGCTTTTCCTACAGCGCACGATTTGGGCGTCCCCGCCTGCGCTATACTCCCCTCTAGAAGTGTTCCTGATTCGATAGGAGACTACATGTCCAAAGCACTCGACCCCAAAGACACCTGCGTCCTCGTTACCGGTGGCGCCGGCTTTATCGGCTCGCACACCGTCGTTCAGCTGCTCGAGGGTGGCTACCAGGTCGTCATCGTCGATGATCTCTCCAACTCCAGCGCCGTCGCCGTCGACCGCGTCAAGACCATCGTGGGCGACGAGGCCGCCAAGAACCTCACCTTCTACGAGGCCAACGTGCTCGACCGCGATGCGATGAACAAGATCTTCGATACCCATCAGATCGACCGCGTCATCCACTTTGCCGGCTTTAAGGCCGTCGGCGAGTCGGTGAGCAAGCCCGTCGAGTACTACCACAACAACATCGAGAACACCCTGGTGCTCGTCGACGTCATGCGCAACCATGGCTGCAAGTCCATCATCTTCTCGAGCTCCTCGACCGTCTACGGCGACCCGGACAACCCGCCCGTCACCGAGGAGGATCCTAAGAAGCCCGCGACCAACCCCTATGGTTGGACCAAGTGGATGATCGAGCAGATCCTTATGGACGTCCACACCGCCGACCCCGAGTGGGACGTCGTGCTGCTCCGTTACTTCAACCCCATCGGCGCTCATCCGTCGGGCCTGATCGGCGAGGACCCCAAGGGCATCCCCAACAACCTGGTGCCCTATGTCGCCCAGGTCGCCGTGGGCAAGCTCGAGGCCGTTCAGGTCTTTGGCAACGACTACCCCACCCCTGACGGCACCGGTGTGCGCGACTACATCCACGTGTGCGACCTGGCCTCGGGTCATGTTGCCGCCCTTAACTGGATGAACGGCAAGACCGGCGTCGAGATCTTTAACCTGGGCACCGGCACCGGCACCTCGGTACTCGAGGTCGTCGCTGCCTTCTCCAAGGCTTGTGGCAAGGAGCTGCCCTACGTGATCCGCGAGCGCCGCGCCGGCGACATCGCTGCCAACTGGTGCGATGCCTCCAAGGCCGAGCGCATGATGGGCTGGAAGGCCCAGTACGACATCGCGGACATGTGCCGCGATAGCTGGAACTGGCAGAGCCACAACCCCAACGGCTTCGCCGACGCCGAGTAGCAAAAACCTACATACCGCTCTTGCCCCGATCTCACGTTGTGAGGTCGGGGCTTTTTCATGGCATGCAACCATTCGCCGAAAATCGACCAACTTTTTTATCTTGCCTGTACATGTTTAAACAACATGTTTTACAATAGGCGTATCAGATCAGAACATCGGAGGCGGACTGCACATCCATCGGCAGGCCGACCCCACAACAAGAAGGTTGGTGAGCGCATTCATGGAGCGTGCAAGCGGCGTCCTCATGCCCGTCTCATCTCTGCCCGGACCATACGGAATCGGCGGCTTTGGCTGGAATGCCTACGACTTCGTCGATTTTCTCGCCTCGTGCAAACAACATTACTGGCAGATTCTGCCCCTTACGACGACCAGCTATGGCGATTCGCCCTATCAGTCGTTCTCGGCCCGCGCTGGCAACCCCAACTTTATCGACTTTGCCGAGCTTATCGAGGCAGGGTATCTGGAGCAGCGCGATATCGATGGCGTGTATCTGGGATCCGACCCCAGCAATGTCGACTACGGTGCTATCTTTGGCGGCCGCCGTCAGATTCTCGACCGCGCCGCTGAGCGCTTTGCCGCCGACAAGCCAGCCGATTTCGATGGCTTTATCCAAGCCAACGAGGACTGGCTCATCCCCTACTGTGAGTTCATGACCGTCAAAGAGGAGTGCGGTCTCAAGGCGTTTTGGGAGTGGCCCGCGGAGCTCCGCACCCGCGGCGAGGCTTCCGCCAAGGTCTGCGCCGACCATCCGGCGCGTATGCTCTACCACCAGATGACGCAGTACTTCTTCGATCGCCAGTGGAGCCGCCTCAAGGCCTATGCCAACGAGCGCGACATTCTCATCATCGGCGACCTGCCCATCTATGTCTCGCGTGACTCCGTCGAGATGTGGGCGACACCTGAGCTCTTTAAGATCGACGCCGCCGGCAATCCCGTGAGCGTCGCCGGCACGCCGCCCGACCAGTTCTCGGCCACCGGCCAGTACTGGGGCAACCCCATCTACGACTGGGACGCCATGGAGTCCGACGGCTTCTCCTGGTGGGAGGGCCGCATTCGCGCCGCCCTCGACATGTACGACGTCATCCGCCTGGATCACTTCCGCGGCTTCGAGGCCTATTGGGAGGTGCCGTTCTCCTCGCCCGATTCGTCCTACGGTTCGTGGACGCAGGGTCCCGGCCTCAAGTTCTTCAAGACGCTCGAGGAAAAGCTCGGCACGCTGCCCATCATCGCCGAGGACCTGGGCTTCCTCACCCCCGGCGTCATCGACATGCGCGACAACTCGGGCTTCCCCGGCATGAAGATCCTGCAGTTTGCCTTTGAGGGCACCAACTCGTACTACCTGCCGCATAACTACATCGCCAACACCGTCGCCTACGTGGGCACCCACGACAACGAGACGGCGCGCGGCTGGTTTGAGGGAACGGCCACCCCGCGTCAGCGCGAGCAGGCAGCCCTGTACACCCATCAGCAGGCCGGCGAGCCTATCACCGACGCACTCAACCGAACCATCGCAGCCAGCGTGAGCGACACGTGCATCTACACCATGCAGGACCTGCTCAACTTGGGCAACGAGGCGCGCATCAACACCCCTGCCACACTGGGCGGCAACTGGACCTGGCGCATGCTCGACGGCGCCATCACCCGCGAGCTCGAGCACAAACTCACCGACTGGACCGAGACCTACTTCCGCATCCCGTCGGAAGCCGAAATCGAGCTTCCTCAATAGGAGCTACCGCGCCTGACCCCTCCCCACCGTGCGGACGCGCTTGCTTTTCCCGCGCGAGGCCACCCCAATCCCCTCGCGCGGGCTTCTTATGAATTGCAGACATGAAACAACCCATCACAGGAGAAAACATGCCCCAAATTAACCTCATGGAGCTCGCCGAGCAGTCTTTTGGCACCTCGCTCGAGCAGCTCGACGACCGTCGCATTTACAAGCTGCTGGTCAAACTCGTGCAGGAGCGCTCCGCCGCCCGCCCGCTCAACAACGGCAAGAAAAAGCTCTATTACATTTCCGCCGAATTTTTGATCGGTAAGCTGCTCATCAACAACATGATCGACCTCGGCATCTACGACGAGGTTAAGGACCAGCTCACCGCCGCAGGCCACGACCTCAACAAGATCGAGGAATTCGAGGTCGAGCCGTCACTCGGCAACGGCGGCCTGGGCCGCTTGGCCGCATGTTTCCTGGATTCCATCGCCACGCTGGGCTTGACCGGCGATGGCGTGGGCCTCAACTATCACTACGGTCTGTTCCGTCAGCGCTTTGTCGACAACCAGCAGAAGGCCGTCCCCGACGAGTGGCTCGGTGAGCAGGACATCCTAGTCGACGATGACCGCTCCTACACCGTCGAATTCGGCGATTTTGCCGTTACCTCCAAGCTCGTCAACATCGATGTGCCCGGTTACGGCCAGCCCACCAAGAACCGCCTGCGCCTTTTCGACCTGGCGAGCGTCGACGACGGCCTGGTCCCCGGCAGCTCCATCGACTTCGACAAGACCGAGATCGCCAAGAACCTCACCTTGTTCCTCTACCCCGACGATTCCGACGAGCAGGGCCGCCTACTTCGCATCTATCAGGAGTACTTCATGGTGAGCAACGCCGCCCAGCTCTTGATCGACGAGGCCGTCGAGCGCGGCAGCAACCTGCACGATCTGGCCGATTACGCCGTTGTCCAGATCAACGACACGCACCCCACCATGGTCATCCCCGAGCTCATTCGCCTGCTCACCACCGAGCACGACATCGAGTTTGACGAGGCCGTTACCATCGTACGCTCCATGGTCGCCTACACTAACCACACGATTCTTGCCGAGGCGCTCGAGAAGTGGCCGCTCACCAGTCTGCAGAAGGTCTCCCCTGCCATCGCCGACATTATCGTCAAGCTCGATGAGATCGCGAAGGCCGAGCACGATGACCCGCGCGTCGCCATCATCGACGAGCACGACACCGTCCACATGGCCCACATGGACATCCACTTTGGCTTCTCCATCAACGGCGTCGCCGCGCTGCACACCAAGATTCTGGAGGACACCGAGCTTCACCCGTTCTACGAGATCTATCCCGAGAAGTTCTCCAACAAGACCAACGGCATCACCTTCCGCCGTTGGATCCAGGGAGCCAACCCTGCGCTTGCCAGCCTGCTCGACGATGCGATCGGCACCGATTGGCGCAGCACCGGCGACCTGAGCAAGCTCGCCGAATTCGCTAACGACAAGGATGTTCTTGAGCGCCTGGCCGCCACCAAGGCCGAGGCCAAGACCATCATGCGCCAGTTCATGGCGCTCGAGCAGGGCGTGACCATTCCCTCCAACGCCATCATCGACGTCCAGGTCAAGCGCATCCACGAGTACAAGCGCCAGCAGATGCTCGCGCTCTACATCATCTGGAAGTATCTCGACATCAAGAACGGCAACAGGCCTAAGCACCCCGTCACTATCATCTTTGGCGGCAAGGCAGCACCTGCCTACACCATCGCCCAGGACATCATCCATCTGATCCTGACACTGTCGCAGTGGATTGCAAATGATCCCGATGTGGCCCCCTACCTGCAGGTTGTCATGGTCGAAAACTACAACGTCACCGCCGCCGAGCGCGTGATCCCCGCCGCCGACATCTCCGAGCAGATCAGCCTGGCCTCCAAGGAGGCGAGCGGCACCTCCAACATGAAATTCATGCTCAACGGCGCTTTGACCCTGTGCACGCTTGACGGTGCCAATGTCGAGATTGCCGAGCTCGTAGGCGACGAGAACATCTACACCTTTGGTGCCTCTTCCAAGCAGGTCGAGCAGCTCTACGCCGACGGCAGCTATGACGCCGGCGCGCTCTATCGCAAGCCCGGCATCAAGCTGCTGGTGGACTTCATCACCAACCCCGCCTTTATGGCGACCGGCAACGCCGAGCGCCTGCAGCGCCTGCACGACGACATCAAGGGCAAGGACTGGTTTATGGCCCTGCTCGACATTGAGGAGTACATCCAGACCAAGGAGCGCGTGCTGGCAGACTACGAGGACCAGGACGCTTGGATGCGCAAGGCGCTGATCAACATCGCCAACGCCGGCACCTTCTCGTCTGACCGCACGATCTCCCAGTACAACGACGAGATTTGGCACCTGAGCTAATTTCGTTTCCTTTACCCATCCTCTTGAAAGCGGAGTCGCGGCAACGCGGCTCCGCTTTTTTGCCCGCGTGTTGCCCGTGGCCCGCCTCGACAAAATCGTCTCAATCTGTAACACCTACTCGGCCAAAACGGCCCTACCTGTTACAGATCAAGACAAACCGGTCCTTTCCCTAGGGTTTATCTCAATCTGTAACATCTAACGTCTGAAATCCGCCCTTACTGTTACAGATCGAGACAAAAGGATAAGCCGGCTAATACAATCTCGTTCTGTAACAGGTAGCTGCCGAAATCAGCCTCCCGTGTTACAGATCGAGATGAAAGGATAGGCAGCTCGATGCTGTCTCAATCTGTAACATCTAGACCCAATTTGGCCCTCCTCCTGTTACAGATCAAGACAAACCGGCAGATGAACGGCCCCAGCACAAAGAAAGGCTCCCCTCTCGCCCAGCGGACGGGAGGGGAGCCTTATATGTGACCACGGCAAAAGGATGGCAAAGCCGCAGTCGCCCAAAAGGAGGGCCTGATTGGATCGGGCCTAGATAAGGTTCTTGCCAGACACCTTATCGAAGAGATGGGTCGCGTTCTTCTCGAACTTGAACCAAATGGGGTCGCCCGCCTTGAGCGCACCCTTGGCCTCGAGATCGACGACGGGGATGATCAGGACAAACTGGCCGTCGGGAGACATCACATGAACGTGCTCGGTCGAACCCATGAGCTCGGTGACCTCGATGGTGCCCTGAAGCGCACCCTCCTCGCCCTTTTCGGCAAGCAGAATCTGCTCGGGACGTACGCCGGCCGTGATCTCCTTCACGTCGCCGCCGTCCCAATTAAGGGCGAGCTGAGCGCAGGTCTCGGGGGCCAGCGCGACATTCATGTCGTCGGTCTTGACGGTAAAGCCGTCGCCCGAGCGCACCAGCTGGGCATCGAAGAAGTTCATCTGCGGCACGCCGATGAAGCCGGCGACGAAGATGTTCGCGGGATGGTTGAAGACCTCCTGCGGCGTGGCGATCTGCTGGACAACGCCGTCCTTCATGACCACGATACGGTCGCCGAGAGTCATGGCCTCGGTCTGGTCGTGAGTAACATAGATGAACGTACCCTTGATCTCGTGGCGCAGCTTGATGAGCTCGGCACGCATCTGGTTACGAAGCTTGGCATCCAGGTTGGACAGCGGCTCGTCCATCAGGAAGACCTTGGGGTCACGCACGATGGCGCGGCCGATGGCGACGCGCTGGCGCTGGCCGCCCGAGAGCGCCTTAGGCTTGCGGTCGAGGTACTCGGTGATACCCAAGATCTCGGCAGCGGAGCGAACCTTGCGGTCGATCTCGTCTTTGGGGACCTTCTTGAGCTCAAGCGTAAACGCCATGTTCTCGTACACCGTCATGTTGGGGTACAGAGCGTAGCTCTGGAACACCATGGCGATGTCGCGGTCCTTGGGCGCCACGTCGTTGACGCGCTTGCCGTCGATGAGCACGTCGCCCGAGGTAATGTCCTCCAGGCCGGCGACCATGCGCATCGTCGTGGACTTACCGCAGCCAGAGGGACCAACGAGAACGACGAACTCCTGGTCGTGAACGGTGAGGTTGAAGTCCTCTACAGCGAGCACGCCATCCTCGGTAACCTTAAGGTTATGCTTCTTCTCCTCGGTCTTCTTCTTTTTGCCAAAGAAGCCCTTCTTTTTGGACTCGGTGTTGGGATACACCTTCTGAACATGTTTGAGAACGATCTCGGCCATGTCTTTACCTTTCGATGTGCGGCGCCGCGCTGAGGGGCGCCGCAGAAACTTGCAAAACAGTTACGGCATCAGCCCTTGACGGCACCTGCCACCACGCCGTCGATGATGTACTTCTGGCAGAGGATGTACATGATGACAATGGGGATAACGACCATCATGATGCAGGCCATCATGGGGCCGAGCTCGACGTGGCCATAGCCGCCGCGGAAGTACTGGATCAAGATAGGAATGGTCTTGTACTTGGTGGAGTCGAGGGTGAGGTAGGGCAGCAGATAGTCGTTCCAGACCCACATGGTCTCGAGAATGCCGACCGAAAGATAGGTGGGCTTCATGATGGGAAGGACGATCTTAAAGAACACCTGGACCGGGTTGCAGCCGTCGATCATGGCCGCCTCCTCGATCTCGAGCGGGATGTTCTTTACAAAGCCGGCGAACATAAAGACCGCCAGGCCCGCGCCAAAGCCCAGATAGATAAAGCAGATGTTGAACGGCGTGTTAAAGCCAATGCGGTCCGCCAAATTGGACAGCGTGAACATGAGCATCTGGAACGGTACGACCATCGAGAACACGAACAGGTAATAGAAGAAGTTCGAGATCTTGCTGTTGACACGAACCACGTACCAAGCGCACATGGAGCAGCACACCAAGATCAGCACGACCGACGTGACCGTGATGATGAGCGAGTACATAAATGCCGAGGCAAAGCCCTGCTCGTTAAGGGCGTGCATGTAGTTTGCGAGGCCGTTGAACGTCTCGGGCGTGAGCAGATCGAATGCCGTGGTGGTGCTGATTGCGGTCGCTTTCTTAAAGGAATTGAGCGCAATCATGAACACGGGGTAGATCCATGCGAGCGACAGAATCGTAAAGAAAATCGAGAGCGCGCGGTTAATAGCCTTATCGCGTTTCATTACTGCTGCACCTCCTTGGACCTCGTGGCCTTAAGCTGGATCATGGAGATGGCTACGACCAGGATGCAGAAGATAACCGCCTTGGCCTGACCGATGCCCTGCCATGCGATACCGGCACGCGAATAGAACGTGTTGTAGATGTTCAGGGCGAGCATCTCGGTGGAGTGCGCGGGGGCGCCGCCGGTAAGGGCGAGGTTCTGGTCGAACAGCTTAAAGCCGTTGGTGATGGACAGGAACAGGCAGATGGTGATGGTCGGCATCAGGTTAGGGATCTTAACCTTCCAAAACGTCTGCCATGCCGTGGCACCGTCGACCTTGGCGGCCTCGATGTAGTCGGACGGAATGGACTGCAGACCAGCGATGTAGATGATCATCATGTAGCCGACCTGCTGCCACAGGGTCAGGATGATAAGGCCCCAGAAGCCAGCAGCAGAGTTAAGGGCAATGAGCTGGGCGCCGATGTTGGAAAGCAGGCAGTTGATCAGAATCTGCCAAATGTAGCCCAGCACGATGCCGCCGATCAGGTTAGGCATAAAGAAGATCGTACGGAAGATGTTGGTGCCTTTGAGCGCCTTGCGGGTGAGCGCCTGCGCAATTGCCAGGGCGATCACGTTGATGAGCACCGTCGACAGGAAGGCAAACGCCACGGTAAAGAAGAACGACGTGGCAAACTGCGGATCGGACAGCGCGCGCACGTAGTTCGCGATACCGACAAAGTGCGCGTTGTTAATGGTAATAAACTGGCAGAACGAGAGATAGAAGCCCTGGATAAAAGGGATCACGAACCCGATCATAAACGCCAGGCACGTGGGCAGCATAAAGAGCGGCCACCAGCGCTTGAGTGCTTTGCCCATAAAAGGGTCCTTTCAATATGCAGGGGGCGGGCAAACCAACGTCTGCCCGCCCCCTGTCGCTAATCAGATAGCTTGGGCAGCAACTGCTTACTCGGAAGCAGCCTTCTCGGTCTTCCAGCCATCGACGAAGGCGTTCTTGACGCCGTCCCACTTGGTGTTGTCGGCAGCATAAGCAATGAGAGCCTGCTTGAGGTTCTTCTTCCACTCCTCGGAGGGGATGTAAACGAAGTCCCAAGCGACGGTCTTCTTGCCGTCCTTAGCCATGGCAACGGCCTGCTGCGAGAAGACGTTGGTGGTCTCCTTGGCGCTCTTGAACGGAGCGGTCAGACCCATCTTGTCGGCGATGATGCTGGTCGGGGTGTCAGCGGTGACGCACCAGTACATGAAGTCCTCGGTGGCCTTCTGAGCATCCTCGGAAGCCTGGGAGCTGACGCACCAGTAGTTCTCGCCGCCGGAGCACAGGCCCTGGTTCTCTTCGCCGTCGACGCCGATGTAGATCGGCAGCATGCCGAGCTGGTCGTCGGTCATACCGGCCTTGGTGAGGTCAGCGTATGCCCAAGAGCCGTTCTGATAGAAGACGGCCTTGCCGGTTGCGAACTCGTTGGTGGCGTCGTCGCCGGTCTTGGAGGCAAGCTGCGAAGGATCGCAGGTGGAGTCGGTGATGTACAGGTCGAAAATCTGCTTGAAGTTGTCGAGATACTCGCCCTTGATCTCGTCGTCCTCCTGGTTGTGCTCCTTCTCGAACTCGTAGTAGAGCGGGAGGTTGGCGAGGTGAGTGGTGTAGCGCCAGCTGGAGGAGTCATCCATGCCGGCAGAAGTGAAGGCACCCTCAACACCAAGCTCGTCCTTGCGGGCCTGGATGTCGTCAGCACAAGCCTTCAGCTTGTCGAAGGAGTTGATGTCCTCGGCCTTGTAGCCAGCCTTCTCGAGCAGCTGCTTGTTGTAGATGATGCCGTAGCTCTCCTGGACCCAGTCGATACCCAGATCCTTGCCATCGGACTGCAGAGCCAGGGAGTCGTCAATGAGCTCACCGCGGAGCTTGGTATCGGACAGGTCGGCGCAGTAATCCTTCCAGTTCTTAAGACCGGTGGGACCGTTGACCTGGAACAGGGTCGGAGCGGAGCTCTTGGACATCTCGGACTTGAGCTTCTCTTCGTAGGTGTTGGAGGCGGCGGTCACGATCTTGACCTCGACGCCCTTCTCCTCCTTGTACGCCTTGGCGATCTCCTTCCACTCCTTGTCGACCTCAGGCTTGAATTGGAGGAAGTAGACCTCGGCAGCGTCACCAGAAGCAGAGGAGCCGGAGCCGGCGGAGCCACCGCAGCCCACGAGACCAAGACCAAGAACCGCAGCCGCGGAACCAGCAAAGCCCAGGAACTGCCTTCTGCTCATTTCGTTCTTCATTACAATCCACCCTTTCACACCGTGGCGGCACCCTTTGCCGCCGCCTTCGGAGATTGGCTCGGGGACTTTGCCCCTTTTGCTGATTTGAACGATACGCTATTTGGCTAGTTGTTTGAACAAGTATTACTAGAGCGGTAGAAAAACTTCGGTGAACGGTAATTTCAACTTGATACTTGACAAGTTTTGTATAAACAATTATTTGTTATCGAATGCAGAGAAAACGCCCGGTCAAGCCGATGCATCGTCGGTTTGACCGGGCGTTTTCGCTTTGAGGGCATGAGTCTCGTCAGGCTGCGAGCTAGCCGGCTATCGCTTGGAATTGACGCGGTAATGGAAGATCTCGGGGTGTGTGCGAGTGTGCGTCACCTCAAACAAGATGCCATCCGAGGTGTACGACTGACTCTCCATGACGGCAACGCAGTTGTATTTGCCAAGGTCCAAGTAGCTGCAGTCTTCATCGTTGGCGAGCTCGACACTCACCGTACGACGGCTCGCCATCACTTTGACACCGCGCTTGTGCTCCAGATAGCCGTAAATAGAATCTGCCGCGATCTCGGGGGTCAGACCCTTGGCGATCGACGCCAAAAAATAGCCATGGTCCACTTGGCGCGCGTTGCCGTTGAGGCTTCGGACACGCACTACGCGAATAAGCTCCTCGCCCACCCTAAAGCCCAGGCGACGAGAGAGCTGCTCGGTGCAAATCAAATGTTCAAAGGACTTAACGTCCGTCGATGCAACGGCATTGTTGCGTTTTGCAAACTCGCCAAACGACTCAACCTCTTCGAGTGCGCCCAACATGTCGGTTTCGCCCTTAAGCCAAATAACGCGCACGCCCTTGCCGTGTATGGGCTGCACAAACATCCCGTCGGCCAGCATGCTCAAAGCGCGGCGGACGGTATTGCGCGTGCAGCCAAATTCCGCGGTCAGCTCGGCTTCGGTTGGCAGCATCTCCTGAAACGCATAGGTCCCGTTAATGATGCGCGAACGGATCTCGCGGTAGATTCCTTCGTAAATCGCTTTTGGCATGACTTCACCTCTAATGAATATGTATGGCTAGGCACGATAGCATTTTTTAAAGTTGTTTAAACCGATTATCGGCAAAGCGACAGTATTTAACCGTTGACGGCTTCTGTCATGCCCAAATCGGTTTCACTCAAAACTGCCGGCACGACAATCGTCCGGTCCTCTACAATGAATCCATTGTTTAAACGTTTCACCACCCGCAACGCACCTCGATATTCGGGAGGCAGAACATGCTGCAAAAAATCCAACGCTTTGGCGGGGCAATGTTCGCGCCCGCCATGCTGTTTTCTATATCAGGCCTCATGGTCGGCGTCTCCGCTCTCGCAACGACTGCGGACATCGTCGGCGATCTCGCCGTATACGGAACCCCTTGGTACGTTTTTTGGACTATCATTCAGCGCGGCTCGTGGACGGTCTTTAAGCGCCTTCCGCTCCTTTTTGCCGTAGCGCTGCCCATCGGCCTTGCCCAAAAGCAACCGGCACGTTGCTGCCTCGAGGCACTCGTGGCCTATTTTGCCTATTGCTTCTTTTTGAGCGAAATCATTAAGCTGAGCGGAGACAATCTTGGACTTAAGTACCCGTCGTCTTTGACCTCCGCTAGCGGCATCACCATCATCGACGGCATCAAGACGCTCGACACCGGCATTATCGGCCCGCTGGCGGTATCGGCAACCGTCGTCGCCATCCATGACCGCTTCTACGATGCCAAGGTTCCCGATTGGCTCGGCACCTTCTCGGGCTCCTCGCTGGTCTACCTCATCAGCTTTTTTGCCGTGTTTGCCCTTGCCGCTATCTCGGCCGCCATCGTGCCCTCCGTATACGCTGTGACCGAAACACTGCGCCACGCACTTGCGGGCGTCGGCCCCTTTGGCGTGGGCATCTTTGTGCTTTTGGAGCGAGCGCTCGAGCCCATGGGGCTGCACCACCTGCTCTACATGCCGATCTACTACGACAACCTGGTCATTAACGACGGCATCTACGCCACGTGGAGCAGCTTGCTCCCCATCCTCTCCCATAGCACGCGCCCCCTTAATGAACTTGCGCCGTGGGCCGGTTTTACCGCCACCGGCTGGGTCAAGCTCTTTGGCCTTCCCGCCATCGCAGCCGCGTTCTACTCCACCGCAAAACCAGAGCGCCGCGCCGGCCTCAGGGCCATCCTTGTTCCCGCCATCATCGCCTCGGTGGTTTGCGGCGTTACCGAGCCACTCGAGTTTCTCTTTATGTTCACCCACCCCGGGCTCTTTTTTCTCTACGCCGTCTTATCGTCTTGCCTTGCCACAACCATGAATCTCTTTGGCATCGTCGGCATCTTCTCGGGCGGCCTCATGGAGATGGCAGCCTTCAACTTTATTCCGCTCATGCGGACGCATGCCGGCTCCTACCTTTTGGCGCTCGGTATCGGCCTTGCCTTTAGCCTCATCTTTTTTGTTAGTTTTCGAGCACTCATCTTGATCTATGACCTTAAGACGCCGGGCCGCGAGGATCATGTCGCCAATCGCGCGGCAATCGATCATTTAACGGGAAGCGGCTTTGCCAAAGAGCAATCTCCCAATGACGAGGTCAATAGTCGATCCGATCAAGATCACGTCCTCGCTGAGCGGGTAATTCAGCTTTTAGGTGGCGTTGGCAATATTGTGGGCGCAACCAACTGCGCCACGCGCCTGCGCGTCGAGGTCGTGGACCCCTCCATCGTCGCGGACAATGCGACCTTTGTCGCAGCAGGCGCCAAAGGCCTCATCGTCACCGGCAAAACCGCCCAGGTGATCATCGGCATCTCGGTTCCCCGCGTCAAAGAGCACTTTGATCAGATTATGGGACTCGAACCGGGGTTTGCATTCGCCGCCTCGCCTTCTCATGCCGCCGACGCCACCAAAAAGCATGGCAATGTCTGCTTCTTCGACATCGACGGTACGCTCGCCTGGCAAGATCCCAAACTTGCCCAAGAGCTCCCCGAGGGCGAGCGAGATCTTTCCCCCTATCCCAACGAGACGGTTGCACAGGCAATTCGCACGTTTGTCGCCAACGGCAACAAAGCCTTTATCTGTACGGGGCGCACCCTCAGCTGCATCCATCCCAAGCTGCTCGAGCTGCCGTGGGCAGGCGTCGTGTGCCTCGCGGGCGGTTACGCCGAACTCGAGGGGCGTATCGTGCGAAATGCAGCCATAAACCCTGGTCTGCTACAGCGCCTCGCCCCCTATCTCGAGCAATCGGGCGAGGTCATTCGCTTTGAGGGCATCGATCGCGTCGTGCGCATGAGTGCAGATGCCCCCGAGACGTACGGCTACGCACGCACCGTGGGCGACGCCGTCACGCAACTTGAGCACTACAACGCCTATAAAATTCTTATGTCCACACCACTTGCCAACCGCATCGCCCAAGATGAAGAGCTTGGACCTCTGCTCTGCCTCAACGAGCTCGAGCTCGAGGTCACAGAAATCTCGCCGCGCGAGTGCACCAAACGGGCCGGAATCAAGGCTGTGCTTGACGCCCTGGGACCAGACCACGGCACCGTATATGGCATTGGCGACGCGAGCAACGACATCGCCCTCATGGAGGCGGTCGATGTTGGCATCGCCATGGGCAACGCGCCGGACTTCCTCAAGGAAAAGGCCGACTACGTAACCGACAGCTTCGACCACGACGGCGTCGTCACCGCGCTCGAACACTTTGGGCTTATCTAGCCGAGCCCCTTGCCGCGTTTGCGACCGCAAGACTCAATCGTCTTCAACCGCCGCGCTCGACGCCCCAATGTGGCAATATGTAGTCTGCATAATGCAACGGTGCAACCTAAGAAAGAATGCGAGAACCCGTGTCCAGTCCGTTTACCAGCTTTTTAGCCCAGCACTTTGACCAGATTAACGACTATCTGGCCACGTTCTTTGACGGACAGGCAACTTCCGCCGATATCGAGCGTTACCTGTATACCCCGCTCTCGGCATTTACGGCCAATGCCGGCAAGCGCCACCGCCCGCTCATCTGCATGCTCGCCGCCACCGCGGTAGGCGGCAGCTTTGAGAGCGCCCGCAGCGCCGCGGCAGCCATCGAGCACTTTCAGTCGGGCGCGCTGATCCACGACGACATCGCCGACAACGGCCAACTGCGCCGCGGCAAGCCCTGCATGCACCTTACCGAGGGCACGGGACTCGCCATCAACTGCGGCGATTTAGCGCTCACCATGGTCACCAAGACGGTTCTCGACGACCCCACGCTCGAGGCAGACGTGAAACTCCGCGTGCTCCACGAGCTCACCGAGATGATCGTCCGCACCATTGAGGGCCAGGCACTCGACTTGGGCTGGGTCCGCGACGGGCGCTTTGACATCTCGGTCGACGATTATCTGGACATGGCGACGCACAAGACCGCGTACTACAGCGGAGCCACGCCACTTGCCGCCGGAGCCATTATCGGCGGCGGCAGCGAGGAGCAGATTGAGGCGCTGCGCGCCTTTGGCCTGCACACGGGCCTTGCCTTCCAGATTCAGGACGATCTGCTCAACTTGATCGGCACCAAGGAGGCCGCCAACAAGGACTTCCGCACCGACATCACCGAGGGCAAGCGCACGCTTGTCGCCGTACACGCCCTCTCTGATGAACGCCACCACGACGAGATCGAGGCGATTCTTTCCTCGGGCACCGATGATCCCGCGCAGCTCGCACGCGCCGTGGAGATCTTCCAGGAGACCGGCTCCATCGATTACGCCCACACTTACGCGCTCAACCTGACCGCCAAGGCCAAGGCCGCCATCGAGGACGTTTCGCTCGACCAGCATGCACGCGAACTGTTCCTCTCCATGGCAGATTTCTTTGTGGAGCGACTCAACTAGCGGGGGTTGCAAAACCTGTCGGCAGCGCATTTGGGTACAAGTTGCTACACTGTTGAATGTATGTTTATGCATCTCTTTGCGTCGTCTATCCGACAGGCGCTCAAATAGTACGAATGATACGCCGAAAGGGGTTCGTTCATGGAACCTATTACAACGGGCATGCAGGGAGCAGCCGTCGAGGACGTGCAGTCCCGCCTTCTGCAGCTCGGCTATACAATCGATGACGCCGAGGTCTCCGACAAGCGCTTTGGCACCACCACCGAGCAGGCTGTTGGCACCTTTAGGCTCGATAGCGGCCTTGCCGCTGGCTGTGCCGTCGATATCCCCTGTTGGAGCGCCCTGGTAGACGCCTCGTATAAGCTGGGCGACCGTACGCTCTATCTGCGCATGCCCAATTTCCATGGCGCCGACGTTCAGGCCCTGCAGCGCGCGCTCAACGTTTTGGGCTTTGCCTGCGGTGAGGACGACGGCTATTTTGGCCCGCACACCGAGGCCGCTCTGCAGCAGTTCCAGGAAAATGTTGGCCTGTTTGCCGATGGCATGGCGTTCCAGGATACCTACGCCTATATCAACCGCCTGCATCACGTGTGGGAGGGTAAGCCCTCGGTTACCGAGGCCGAGTCGCGCATCGGTTTTGCCCGTGCCGCCAACGTGCTCGAGCGTTTCCAGATTGCCGTCATCGGTGAGGACCCCATCGCACGCAGCGTTGCATCGCGCATGTGGAACATCGCCACGGCGACGACCGACAGCAGCGGCATGATGCTTTGCGATTCCGAGGTTCCGACCGACGTGGATCTGGTGCTCGAGATCGCAAGCGATGAGCTGCCCGCAGATGCTGCGCCGCGCGCCACGATCGCCCTTGCCGAGTGTCACAACCTTGCACAGCGCATCCGTACCGCCAATGTCGCCGCGCAGCAAAAGCCCGCGCGCATTCGCATTGAGCTCACGGGCATGACGCGCTACAACGGAACCTTCACCGCAAGTGATGCGCAGACACTCGCCGTACGCCTGCTCGATGGCGTTTGCGATGCCCTCGCAGATTAGGTAAACTAGACGAGTTGCTTTTGGGCAACACCACACATTGGGACGTAGTTCAACGGTAGAACTCCGGTTTTTGGTGCCGGCTGTTGGGGGTTCGAATCCCTCCGTCCCAGCCAAAGAAACAAGCCTCTCGGACGCATAGCCGATCGGGAGGCTTTTCTTGTGGGCAAGCGGAGGGATTCGAACCCGCAAGGAATCTACCTATATAAGACAGGCGCCCCAAGCCCATTAGGACCAAGAGCGCCTTACATCTAGAAAATATAAGCCTAGTTCCGAAAAGCGAGCCGCATGCAACAACCAAGTAACCACAGGCCCCGGGAGAGCGGGGACACCGGCTTAGGTTTATCGCGAGTTCCGCACGAACAGGAGGCCACTAACCCCGATGTTTTGAACGTGACAGCGAGAGGGGCCCTGGTATGGCAAGGTGACGTGAAACAAGGCGGCGCTGACCTTCTGGTCGCGCCGCCGAAGTTGAACGTCAGATTGCCGTGCTAGGGCCCCTCGCAGCGTCGAGAGGACCGCCGTTCGGTAGAACGGCGGAACTAATTGTTCAGCATGCGGTCGAAGCTTCCCGAGTCGCCATCCCGATAGTCGGCGGTCATCAGAATCTCCTGCGGAATGCGTCCGCCCTCACGCAGCACGTTGCGGAACTGTACGCGCGTGACCATGGGCAGATCCTTGATCGTCGCCGCCAGGTTCTGCGGTACACCCTGGTTGGCAGCCGCGGGCTCGCACTCACCGCCGGCCTTCACGCGGCGCTTGTGCTCGGCGAGCATGGCGCGATACATACCGGCATGCAGGCGAATCTCAACAACATTGGCATTACGGGTCTGCTCGACAATGCGCGCACCCTCTCGGTCGATATCGCCCACGTAGTAGACATAGTTAAAGCGATAGCCGATCTCGGCCAGATAATCATCCAGTGCGTGCGAAACGCTCGCCTTGCAGCCACCGCCAAAGATCACGCCACCCACCTTGGTGCCAAAAAGCTTAGCGTGCTTGCGGCCGCGCAGGAGCTTGACGATCTCGTCATAGGTGTCCAGGTTCTCGACCATAATGAACGGCTTGTCGGCGCCCAGCGTAAAGAAGCCCGTAAAGTGCACAGGACGGTTGGGAGCAACCTTGATTGCCTGCATGCTAATGCCCTTTTCGGTCATACGCCGAATCAGACGCTCGCCATGCTTGCCGTCAAAGGCCTTCTCATCGTTAAAAATCTGGTAGGCGCGCTGGCGACGCGAAGCGACCGGCGTGTCGGCGCCGCGATTCTGCTCTATCCAAGCCTGGATGATCGCAATCTCCTCGGCAATCTTGCGGTTGGACATCTCGTTGTGCTGAGTGCGCTGCTGAGCCTTTTTGCCGTCCTTGCCCTCGACCTTAACAATTTGAGTCTGCTGCTCCTTAATCTTGGAGAGCGCCATTGGCGTAGGAACGACCTTGAGCAGCTGCCTTCCCAGGACACGTGCCAGAGCAAACGCCGAAACCTCGCCATGAGCGGGCGACTCAGACTGCTGGGCAGCCGCATCGTTTGCAGTCGGTTTGGGCTGCGCCTGGGATTTGCGCTTGGAATCCGCCTGAGCTTTGCGCTCTTGCTTTGGCGCGGACGGACCCTTTTGCGAGCGCTCGGGCTTGTCCCCCTTCGCCGGCTGGCGCTTGGGCTGCTCCACCAGGGCCTCAGCCTTCGCATCCTTACTTTGCGTCGCTGCCTTCTCGGCCGCGGCCTCGGCATTTGAGCCACGACCGCCGCGGTGACGACGGCGGCGGGGCTTGCTTGAGGCGCTCTCCCCTGTCTGCTTATCATCGGACTGTTGAGCTTTGACCTCGGTGTCAGTCGCAGACTGCGACTCGGAAGGTTGCTGCTCGCAAGCCACCGGCTCAACGGTTTTCTCAGTTTGTTCGGCCTTATCGGCCTGAGCGGTCGAAGCCGGCTCGCCCTTCTCCTGACGCTTTATGGGATACGCGCGCCCCGCAAAACCGCGGCCGGGACGACACGAACCCGAAACCCTCTTGGCAGACTCCTCAGCATCGCCTGCAACCTCGGAAGGCTCTTCAGCCTCATGCGCGACATCCTGCTGCACAGCCTTAAAGTGAGCACCGCGACGACGCTTGGGCTCTTGGGCCTCCACGGGCTTTTGCTCCTTCGCGGGCTTCTGCGACTCAGCGGCAACCTCGGTCACAACAGTCTCGGTATCGAGTTCATCCTTTTGAGCCACGGCACGACGGAAGCGCTCCTGCTGGGCACGGCGCTGAGCATCGCGCTTGCCGCCCCCACCAAAACCGCCGCGGCCGGCCTTGGCCGTAAAGGCGCGAACGACGTTCTCATCGAGCAGCTCGTCGGTATCGACATGCTCGCGCGGGGCCGTTTCCACCGAAGCGGGCGCCTCGACAACGTCCTCGACGGCCTCTTCGACAGCCTCGGCAAGCTGCTCCTGAGCATCACTTATCTCGGCATGAATGGTATAGAACGCCGGACGTCCGTTAATGCCGCTGCCCTCGATCTTGGTAACGATCTTTGCCGCGATGAGTTCGTCGCGCATCGCCTTGGTGTCGCATTCCTTATCGACGGAGCGGAAAATCTGCGCCAGCGCGCTCGACTTGATCTTGAGCGCCTTGCGGCAGAGCAGGTCGTAGGCAACCAGCTTGGCGCGATCGGCAGAAAGCGACGTCTGGTTGCTCAGACGCTCAGCCAGGGCATCGACATTATTTTGGTTATCGGAATATACCGTCTTGGCCACGGGGCCCCTTTCATATGTACACATATACGTCTATATGGTACAACGCACGCCCTTATCCACGCAAAACATCTGCGAGAACACTCGGGCGTCGCCCGCTTTTGCATAAAAAAGACCGAGCCCGCGCAGTCGCGGACCCGGTCTTTCCGAGTCATATGGATGGAACGGTTAGCCCATCAAGCTGACTAGGCCTTGGCAGCCTCGGCGTCGGTGGGAGCCTCGGCGGCAGCAGTGCGGCCATACTCGGCCTTGCCCATCTCGGACCACTCGGGCTCCTCGTCGGGCATGGAACCGGCCTCCTTGCCGAAGAACTCCTTGAGGCAGTTGACGGCAACGATAAGGCCCAGGACCATCAGCAGGACGGCGAAGACGAGCTGCAGGCCCTTGGTGGCGGCGACGGAAACAGCAGCCGTGGTGGCGGTAGCCGGGATGGTGCCGAAGAAGCCGTAGGCCTGGACGGCGGTCATGCAGCCCATGGCGCTCTGGACCAGCGAGGTGAAGGTGCAGCAGAGCAGGAAGACGACGGGCACGTAGAGCATCCAACCCTTGCGGCCGGTGCACTTGCAGAACACGGCGAGGGTGATCATGGTCATACCGCCGAGCAGCTGGTTAGAAGCACCAAAGAGCGGCCAGATGTTGGCATAGCCGCCAAAGGCGAGGGCGAGGCCAGGAAGCAGGGTAACGACCGTGGCAAACCAGGGGTTGCCGAGGACCTTCATGTAGCCGGCCTTGGACTCAATGGCCAGAGCATCGTTGGTCTGGGCAAAGAACTCGGAGAACGAGGTGCGAGCGATGCGGGCGACGGCATCGAGCGAGGTCAGGGCCAGAGCGGAGACGTTCATGGTCATGAAGACGGTTGCGAGCGTGCCGTCAACACCGAAGGCCTGCATACCGCGGGAGATGCCGGCGGCGAAGATCTGGAACGGGGTGGAAGCGACGCCGGCGTTAAGAGCGCCGGTACCGGCGGTGTTCATGTCGGAGAACATGATGCCGGCGACGATGATGGCAAGGATGCCGACGAAGGACTCGACGATCATGGCGCCATAACCGACCTTGACGGCGTCCTGCTCCTTCTCGACCTGCTTAGAAGAGGTACCGGAAGAAACGAGGCTGTGGAAACCGGAGAGAGCACCGCAAGCGACGGAGACGAACAGGACCGGGAACATCATGCCGGAGGCAGTGGAGAAGCCGGTGAAGACCGGAGCGGTGATAGTGGCCTGACCGTTGACGCCCAGGACGACGATGCCGAGGACAGCGCAGACGATCATGACGATCATCATGATGGAAGTGAGGTAGTCACGCGGGGTCTTGAGCATCTGGATGGGCATAGCGCCAGCGAAGACCAGGTAGACCATGACGACGGCGAACCACTGGAACTTATCCAGGTAGACCGGGAACTGCATACCGACGGCAAACATGAGGACCATGAGCACCACACCGGTGACGAACTCGGCAGCGCCGGTGAGGTTGAACTTCTTCTGGGCCCAACCAAAGGCGATAGCGACGAAGGTGAACAGGATGGAGATGGTACCAGCGCAGCCGGCGGCATAGGACTTGGTGAAGTCGATGGCACCGGTAGCAGCACCAGAAGCGTCAACGGCCGGGGTGAACATGAACGTCTTGCAGACCATGTCGGTGAAAGCGGCGATGACGATGATGCAGAACAGCCAGCAGAACAGCAGGAACAGGCGACGGCCGGTCTTGCCGATGTACTTCTCGATGAGCTGAGCCAGGGACTTGCCGTTGTTCTTCATCGAGGCGTACAGGGCGCCAAAGTCGTGGACGGCGCCAAAGAAGATGCCGCCGACGAGGACCCAGAGCACGACGGGAAGCCAGCCGAAGGCCATGGCGACGATCGTACCCGTAACAGGGCCGGCACCGCAGATCGAGCTGAACTGGTGCGAGAACGCGGTGAAGGCGGAGACGGGCGAGAAGCTGTTACCGTCCTTCATGCGCTTGGCCGGCGTGAGGGCCTCTTTGTCAACGCCCCACTTGTTGGCCAGCCATCGGCCATAGCCCAGATAGCCGCAGGCGAGCACCGCCGCGGCCACAACCATGAGCAAAACTCCGTTCATTACATTTCCTCCTCTAAAAAGAACTTCCCAGACATAAAAAATGAGGGCCGTCGGTTGCGCTCGACGGCCCTCATCTTCATCAGCCGCCCGTTATCGTACGGGCTAGCTGTATGTGCTAACCCGCATCAGATAATTACTACGCTGATAATGTTTAGCTGATGCGCGAACATGTCTAAGAAATCCTCTTCAATCATGATGTGAACGATCCGTGCGTGTTCACATCCCCCAGTGGTTGAAAAGGAGTATGAAACTTTAGTTACCTAAAGTCAACGCAAATATGTAATGAATTTTCCACTTTTTTGAATTTCTCGGTATAAAACGCCACCGACCTCGGACTTTACCCCACGACAGTTTTTGCATGAGAGATGCTCCTCGGGGGCGGGGCGGGCGCCTGCCGCCATATATGAACTTTCCTGCTCGGACAGTCCTGCTCACGACGGAGGCCACATTAAGTGGCCTCCTGTTCGTGCGGAACT
>UQKV01000032.1 GCA_900541665.1 uncultured Collinsella sp. | reverse complement strand
GGGCTGATATAGGGAGGGGGCCTGACCCCACATCGTTGGGGCCAGGCCCGATTTTGCCTCTTGACAATGTCCTGCTCATATTAAAAGGAACGTCCCCAGGTGCCAAGGGTGTCCCGCTTGACTAGTCATTTAAGAACGTCCCCAATGACTAGTTGGATGGGGTCGGGGTTGGAGCTGGGGAGGTAACGGATTTCTAGCTCTATGCCGAGTTCTTGTAGCTCTTTGAAGGCAACGATGTCCGTATCGTCTACGGCGACTGCGGGCGTTATGGGGTGCTTGCCCTCCCCTGCCTGCATATGCCCAATGCTGATCTTGGTGATCGGCACACCGCCCTTAACCAGCGCGAGCGCATCGGCGGGTGAGGCCACCATGACCAGAATCCATTGGCGCGGCGTTGCGGTATGAATGATGTCGATGGTCCTTTGCACCGAGAAAAACCGCGTCCACACGCCCTCGGGCGCCGCCACCCTCATAGGCGCCCACTTGCGCGAATCCGCCGCAATCTCGTCGTTGACGATTAGGACGAGATTGGAACCCATAGCCTCGTTCCACAGCTCAACGTCTTGCCCGTAAATAAACCGGTCATCGATGCGTGTGAGAAGAATCTTGGGTTGAGCCATCGCTGCCCCATTCTCTTTAAGACCCGTAAGAGCAAGACATCACGTCTCCAATATTAGTGCATTTAAAGTGAGAAAAGCCGTCAGAACCCTTGCGCGGATGTGCGATGTCCCGTATCATAGACAGCCGTTGACGCCTCAGTTGCGTCACCACATGGCCGCCAGCGTAGCTCAGTTGGTAGAGCACCGCTCTCGTAAAGCGGGGGTCACCGGTTCGAGCCCGGTCGCTGGCTCCATTGCACAAGATAGCCGCCTTCGGGCGGCTTTTTTGTTACCGATTTCAGGCGCACATCCGCCGGAATTCGCCCACTCGGTGGACTTCGGGTTTAATGCTTAGGGGCGGGGATTTACCAAAGTGAAATTTTAATGAAAAGAAACCCAGCTGCAACAATTGCCATGGCGAGGGCTCGAATTGGCCATATAGATCTAAAATAGTCACGATACCTTCTCTTTTGCTGGAACGATATATCTATACAAGGTTGTGAGCGGAAAACAAAAATACGTCGATTGCTATCCGACAAACGGGTCTGGAATTGCATTCACCGGCATTTCGGGGCAGATTGATACACATGTACGAAAGGGAACCTATGTGGTGCGTTGGGTTGGAGCTGCTGCAGGCCCGATATGGATTGCGGTCTTGCGCCCCGATGTCCAAATAGGTTTCTCTCTCTAGACGGGAAGTTGCTCATGGACGCCATATATGACGGAGATGACTGGGTCGATCATTATACTTGGCGCCTGGTCGGCTCGAACGACAATGGGGATGTGGTGTTTGATGGACTATGTCCAAAGCATCTCCATCCTTTTGTCTCGTCGTTAATTGAGAGTTCCGCTCGTGTTGCCCCCTACAGCTCGGCATCGCTTCATGATACGGACGTTTTGAAGACCATAAGGGAATCAATTGACGATGGCACGATGAGCGGCCCGCTGTTTTCTCGGCTTGTGGGGCTAGATGAGATTGGCTCGAAACGACTGCTTGCGGGCGAAAAAGTGGAACTCACTTATCGGTCGATGATTTCAATCCTGCGGCTAGCCGATGTTCTTCGCAAATAAATCCAAGCAAAACGCCGCCGGCAACTCCCCTACTCAACAAAAAAGCCCCGCCAACCGCAATCCCCAAGGGAACCGCGATTAACGGGGCTCAAGCGCGCTCCTCAATGGAATCACGTCATCAGACGAGCAGCTCAGCCGAGCAGTGCGTTACTCCTCCCAGTAAGCGTCTGCAAGCAGCTTAAAGCAGATCTTCTTGACCGGCTGTGCGCCATCGCCCGGGAACTCGAGCGTGGGCATGTGAGGCTCGCCGGCAACAAACAGCGCGAACTTGTCGTCGGCAAGATCGCCGGCGATCGAAGCGTCGGAATCGACCAGATCGTAGTCGTCCTTCTCGTCAAACTCCTGAACCAACGTCAGGCTGCCCGTGGCAACCTTAAAGGCCTCGCGACCCTCGACATCGATCTGCAGGTCGTGATAGCGCTGATGCGTCTCATAGTGAGCCTCGGCCTCGGGACGCGTCGTGGGAGCCATGACGTTCGCATAGACCTTGTCGCCCAGAATCGGATGGCTGCCGACCTCGAGCTGCGCCGGGTCGTTCTCCTCGAGCCAGTCGATCAGCACGTCGAGGCCCTTGAGCATTCCGCGATACTCCTCGATATCGCCCAATGCACCGTAAATCATCTAAATCCCCTTTCGGATCGCTTCTTTGGCGGCTACTCGGCAAACGCGTTACCGACGCTGTTGCCACCCACATACGCCTCGACCAGGGTAAGGTCGGGATTGAACACGACAAACTCGGCGTCGCGCCCCGGCATAATGCTACCGCACTTGTCGTCGACATGAGCTAGCAAGCGATGCCGGGGCCGTCACCCAAGCTCTTACAGCTCGGTCACGACAACGCCGTTGTAGACCTCGTCCCAACGGTCCATGACCAGATGGCCGGTCATGGGATCCATGGCGTTGAGCTTGCCGCAGGTATTGGCGGTACGCAGCACCGTCTCGTCGTCTGCGCCAGCAGCGATGGCATGCGCGAAGCCTGCGATAGTGGAGTCACCAGAGCCCGTGGCGTTAACGGCAGGGATATCGGGCGTCTTTGCGCGGAACGCACGGCCGTTATGGAAGCCCACGGAGCCGGCGGCACCCATGGACACGACGACCCAGGGGATATCGGAGAAGCGGGCATCAGAGGCGAGCGCGGCGCGGAGCTCGTCCACATCGTCGGTGGTAAAGCTCGTGCCCAGAAGGCCGTTGATCTCGGTCAGGTTAGGCTTGACAAGCTCGGGCTTGACCTCGGACTTGAGCGCCGCCTCGAGCGAAGCACCCGAGGTATCGAGCAGTACCTTGGCGCCGGCGTTCTCGGCAATGCCCGTGATCTTGGCGTAGTAGTCCGCCTCGACGCCGCGGGGCAGCGAACCCGAGATGGTAACGACATCGGCCTTGCTCGCAAGCTCGGTAAACTTGGCGGTAAAGGCATCGAGCTCCTCAGGGGCAATCGTCGGACCGCTCTCGAGCAGCTCGGTCTGGTTGCCGGCGTGGAGGATGTTGAGGCAAATGCGAGTCTCGCCCTTGATGGGTACAAAATCATTCTTAATGCCGTTGGCATCCATGAGCTCGGCCATGTAGGCGCCCATGTGGCCGCCGAGCAGACCGGTTGCCACAACGTCGTCGCCCAGCTGACCCAGTACACGGGCCACGTTGAGGCCCTTGCCGCCGGCGGTCTTTTCGGGCGTCACACGGTTGACGTCGTCGATAACGAGCTCATCGAGCTGATAGCGCGTATCGACAGACGGGTTCATCGTAACGGTGAGGATCATTTTTAGCTCCTTATCTCGCAGGCTCCTTGTGCCTCGCGATACGAGTCGACAAAACGGAATTACAGAATCTCAATCGTGAACGAGCGAACGACGGTCTCCTTGGGCTTGGCGACAAGGCAGCCGCGCTTATGCTCAAGCACGTCGTCCTCATCGGAACAGGTCGAAAGGCCACCCCAGGGCTCAACTGCCACAAAATCGCCCTCGGGCTTACTCCACACAATGAGATACGGGAAACCCTCAAAGCTCAAGCGAACGCCCTTGTCCTCGCCCTTCTTGGAAAGCGTGACCTGACGGCTCTCGAGCACGTCAAAGATGGTCTCCGCAAAATCGAAGAGCTCATGCGACAGGGGTAGCGTCTTTCCCACCATAGGGTTCTTGGAGCGGTTAGCCACATCAATCAATCCGGTCGAGGGTACGGCGGTGCAAAGCTCCGCAGCCTCGTCCTTCTCGAAGCGCAACTCGTAGTCCGTATAGGCCTCGCCCTCGTCGAGCGGGCACCTAAAGCCGGGATGACCGCCGATAAAGAACGGCATGTCCTCGGTTCCCTCGTTGGTCACCTCATAGGAAACGCGCACGGCAGCGGCCTCGAGCGTATAACGAGCGACAAGCTTAAACGGGTACGGATAATCGCTCAGCAGCGCGGCGTTATCCTCCGAAGCCAGGCACATCGCCAGCTCGTTTGCGCTTTGGCTCAACAGCTTCCACTCCTGCTTGCGCGCAAAGCCGTGGCGGGCGAGCTTCACATGATGTCCAGCAAACGTCATGGCGCTGTTATCGCGCAAACCTCCGCAAATCGGGAAGCAAATCGGTGCCTGGCCGGACCACACGGCGGGATCGCCCTGCCACAAGTACTCGCGACCTCCAGCCTCAATCGAGGTAAACGAGCCGCCGGCCGTGGAGACCTTGATAGAAATCGAATCGTTAGAGAGAGCGTATTCCATTGTCCATCCTTTCGAACAACTGCTTTTTGCTCGCAAGAACCCGTCTCGGCCCTGACCAAAGGACAAACCCGCACGTTCATCGATGCGTCCGGTTTCCCAGGCATGCAACGGGGTACCATACAGACATTGATGCAATTACAGCTGAAAGGCCTTCTTATGCGAACCATCATCCTTTATGCCTCACGCCACCACGGCAATACGAAAAAGCTCGTGGACGCCATCGTCGAGGCGCACCCCGAAATCGATACCCTCGACGTGAAGTCACTCGGTAAAAACGAGTACCCCGACCTGCACGAATACCATCTAATCGGCGTCGCCACGGGCATTTATTACTCCGAGATCGACAAAGATATGGCGCGCGTGCTCACGAACGTGCTGCAGCCGCAGGACAAGGTGTTTGGCCTTATGACCTACGGTGGCAAAAACAAGTGGTACGGCAAGGATATCGATGGCATCTGCCGCATGAGGCAGGCCATCTTTATGGGTGTCTACGGCTGTCCCGGCTTTGATACGTGGGGGCCGTTCAAACTCACCGGCGGCGTCCAGAAGGGACACCCGACCGCTGAGGAAATTAAGGGCGCCGTCGACTTCTTCGACAAGATCGAAGACGAGTATGGCGACATCATCGTCGAAGAGTACACCAAGCGCGAGAAGCGTCTAGCATACGAAAAGGAGCATCCCGCGGGGGGCCTTGTGGCCGGCGTCAAGCGCACGGCAAAGAAGATCGCTAACAAGCTGTAACTGTTAAGGTGCTTTTGAGCGTTTAACCCATACGGCGGGTCCGAGCAGATTCGGGCCCGCCGTCTTTTTCTATCGTTACTCGGTAAAGGCGTTGCCGACGCTCTGGCCGCCAACATACGTCTCGACGAGGGTGAGCTCATGGTCGAACACGACAAAGTCGGCGTCGCGACCCGGCATGATGCTGCCGCACTTATCCTCGATGTGCGCGGAGCGTGCCGGCACCTCAGTTGCCATGCGAATGGCGATATCGGCGCTGGCGATGCCCCAGTCGACGATGTTCTTGACGCCCTGGGCAAGCGTGAGCACCGAGCCGGCAATGCTCTTGCCGTCGGCGAGCCAGCACAGGTTGTCCTTCATGATGACGTCCATGCCGCCACTGGTGTAGCTGCCCTCGGGCATGCCGCCGCAACCCAGGCAGTCGGTGATGAGTACCGTGTGCTGCCAGCCCTTTGCCTGCAGCAGCGCCTTGATGGCGGCAGGGTTTACGTGCTTGCCGTCACAGATGATCTCGGCGTAGGTCTCGGGCGTAGACATGGCAGCACCCACGACACCGGGCTCACGGTGATGCAGACCGCGCTGGCCGTTATAGGTATGCGTAAAGCAGCTGGCACCGGCATTGATAGCGGCGATGCACTCATCGTAGGTGGCGTCGGAGTGACCGATGCTGGTCACCACGCCCTTGGCGTTCAGAGCAGCCGCATAAGCAGCGGCACCGTCGCGCTCGGCGGCCATGGCGCTCTTAACGATGCGACCGCCCGCAGCCTCCTGCCACTGGTCGAAAACCTCCTCGGAGGGGTCAATCAGGTAAGCGGGGTTCTGCGCGCCCACGTGCTTCATGGTAAAGAAGGGGCCCTCCAGGTAGATGCCCTGAATGCGGGCACCGCAGAAGTCGGGGCCGCGGCCCTCGTCCGCCTTGGCGATAGCAGCGCAGGCGTCCTTGATCTGCTCGACGCCATCGGTGAACGTCGTGGGCAGCCAGCTGGTGGTACCGCGACGGGCGAGCTCGGTTGAGCTGATATCGATGCCCTCGGGATCGTTATCGGTAGTTGAGTGGTTGTAGAAGCCATGGATGTGAGTATCGACCATACCCGGTGCGATCCACGATCCCGTGTAGTCCTTAATCTCGCAAGAGGGCTCGTCGGCCTGCCAGGCGCCAAAAACGCCATCCTCGACCATAAGATAGCCGCCCAGTTGCGGGCCTGCCGGCAAGAAGAACTTGTCAGCCTTAATTGCGTACGTGCTCATATGCACTCCTCGCTTCTAAAGCAGTTGACTGTGGTAATGCTTATACCCGGTCCATGTAAAAACAAAAAGCGCCCGCCCGCCGTTATGAGCGGACGGGCGCCCTTACAGGGGGACGCGATTAAGCGGTGAAGGGGTGAATCGTCACGCCCTTAACCACGCGGTTGACCGTGCCGGTGGGGCTCGGCGTATCGGGCGTGTTGCCCACGCGGACGGAGTTGAGCAGGCTGATAGCCTGGGCAAACATCACGAACGGCAGAGCAAGGTAACCCTCGGGAAGTGCCTCGTAGCCCTTAAAGGTGAAGGACTCACCCTCATAGACGGTAGCGCCATCCTGCTGAACGGCGACAGTGTGCTGAGCGATCTTGTCGCCACCGATCTCGTTAAGGATGTCGATATCGTACTGACGGGTGTAGGCATCGTTGTTGACGAACACGAACACGAGCGTCTTATCGTCGACGAAGGACTTAGGTCCGTGACGATAGCCCATGGAGGTGTCGTAGGAAGTAGCGACCAGACCGTGAGCGAGCTCGAGGATCTTGAGCTGGCTCTCCTGAGCAAGGCCACCGAAGGAGCCAGAACCCAAGTAGGTCACGCGGTTGAAGTCGCCAGCCAGGTAATCGGCGATCTCGGGCTCACGGGAGATGACCTCCTCGCCCATCTTGGCGATGGTCTCGACCCACTCGGCCTTCTGCTCGTCAGAGGCAGTGTCGAAAATAAGGGTGGAGAGCAGGGTCATGCAGGAATAAGAACCGGTCATGGCGAAGCCCTTGTCGTTGGCGCGCGGAATGAGCAGCGTCAGCGCATTGGGATCATCGGCAGACTCGACGGCAAGCTTGCCCTCGGGAGCGCAGGTGATGTTGAGGAACTTGACGTTGTGGACGAGCTCCTTGGCAACGGCAACGGCGGCAAGGCTCTCGGGGCTGTTGCCAGAGCGGGCAAAGGAAACCACGAGCGTGGGATCCTCGGCGCGCAGGAAGTCGCGCGGGGCGCTCACGATGTCGGTCGTGGCGATGGGCTTAAAGTCGTAGAGATCAGTGTTGCCAGCGTGACGCAGGTACGGGGCGCAGGTATCGCCAACGTAGTCGGACGTACCGGCACCGGTGAAGACAACGGACAGACGACCCTCGCCCATAGCGCGAGCCTCGGCCAGGAAGGCCTCGATGGCCTCCTTGTTCTCGCGATAGATGTTGAGCGTATCGCGCCAAAGCTCGGGCTGCTGAGCAATCTCGGCCGTGGTGATCTGGGCGCCGAGCTCGGTGAGCTCCTCGACACTCTTCTCGAACATTTCTAATACCTCTCTCTAGACGTAATCCTCTGACGTGCAATTATACACTTCGGTTGGTTATCTGGTAGTAACCAGTTAAATGCAAAGAATCACCATATGGAAACGATGCAAACACTAGTTGCTGCGCTGGTGGTAAACCTTGTATTTAAACTGATCGGCACGAGCAACCGAGAGTGTATACTCCACAACCTCGTTTGACTCGTTATACGTAGTCCTGACCAAGTCGAGCACAGGCGAGCCCTCGACAATTCCCAAAAGGTGAGCATCGGTGGGACGGGCTATGCTCGCATAGAACTCCTCTTCGGCCACGCGTATCTTTTGCTGAAAGTCTTGCTCAATCACATCGTAAAGCGGCTTACGCTCTAGCAGTGGTCGCTTTAGGGATAGAAATTGACGAACCGGTAGATAGCTGCGTTCGACCATCATGGGCATGTTGTCGGCAGAACGAAGACGCTTGAGCTTAAAAATGCGATCACCGATGCGCAATCCCATATGCTCAGCCAGATTCTTATCGGCCTCCATCTCGCAAAAATCGAGAATCGTGGTCTCGGGGTCGCGACCCATCGCGCGCATCTGCTCGGTAAAGCTGTAGGACTGCATAAGATTGGTTGCCTTTGCCGAGCGGTCGGTCACAAAGGTACCGCGACCGTGCTGCCGAACCACCAGTCCTAAACGCTCCAGTTCCTGCAGAGCCAGGCGTACCGTAGTGCGCGAGAGACCATAGCGCTCCGAAAGTTCGCGCTCGGAAGGAATCATGTCACCGGCGCGATATTCATGGTCAATCTTTTCGGTCAGAATATCGACCAGCTGATCGTACAGCGGTTGCTTACGCGCTCCGATCGCCATCCTATCCTCCCTTTTGCTCGAATTCGGCTAACTACCTAGGGTGTTAAGCATTATCTGTCTGCCACACCCGAATCATTAAGAAAACAAAAGCCGCGCGCTCTTTCGAGCACGCGGCTTTTAACATACACATGGCTTAAGGGGTCGGGGTGTGAGCCGCGTAGGGACACACCCCTCAAGCTAGAGCCTTACCAGATGCTCGGCCAGAGACCAAGCGGGCCAGCGCCCAGGATGCCAAGGACGAAGAGCAGGAGAATGCCCTTGGTCGGGGTCCAGTTGTGCTTAGCGAACATGTAGTAAAGCAGCAGCGTAAGCATAAGCGGGACGAGCTTCGGGACGATGGTGTTGAGGGTGTCGGCAACAGAGAAGTTGACCGGATCCTCGGTAACGGTGCCGTAGGTCACGGACTCCATGCCGTTACCCAGATCGGTGACGCCGCACTCGACAGCGTTGCCGTCGGCATCGGAAGCGGTAAGGGCGTTGCCGTCCTTATCGGTCATGGCGATGGTACCGGCCTCAGCGGTCTCGGTATCGATGCCCTCCATACCGGTGAAGTTCTCGGCCTCCTTCTCGGAGACGATCACGGTAGTAGCGGAGAGGCCACGGGTGGTGCCGTTGGGGATCTGGAGGTTGATCTGGGTGCCACCCATGGTGACGACCAGGCAACCGACGACGAAGACGCCCATGATGGAAGCGGCACGCGTGAAGGCCTGCATGTTGGCGGTCAGAGCGTCAATAGCGCTGGTGCCAAGCTTGTAGGACCAGTTCATGAGCCAGAAGCGCAGAGCGAACTGGACGACGTTGAAGATCACCAGGAAGATGATCGGTGCAGCGGCGTTGCCGTTGATGGCCATGTTAGAGGTGATGCCGGCCGTGATAGGCACAAGCGTCAGCCAGAACAGGGCGTCACCGATACCACCGAGCGGGCCCATTGCGGCGACGCGGACGGCGCGGATCGTGGGGATGTCAACCTTGTTCTGCTCGAGCGAAAGCACGATGCCCATAACAAAGGTGACAAGGAACGGGTGGGTGTTGAAGAACTCCAGGTTGTGGCTCATGGAAGCCGCGAGGTCGTTCTTGTTGGTGTGGATCTTCTCCAGACCGGGGATGATGGAGTAGAGCCAGCCAGCGGCCTGCATGCGCTCGTAGTTGAACGATGCCTGCAGGAAGCAGGAGCGCCAAGCCATCTTGTTGAGGGTCTTCTGGTCGAGCTGCGGAGCAGGAGTGAGATCCTCGTAGTGCTCCGGGATCACATACTCATTAGATGCCATCTTCGAAGTCACCTCCGTCAGAAACAGCTGCACCCTTCAGCTCGGTCTGCTGCTGGAAGTCCCAGAAAGCGATGCCGAAGCCGATGAGAGCGAGGATGAGCAGAGCAGGGGTTGCCAGCGAATCGTTGGCAACGGTGATGAGCGCGAGGCCAAAGCCCATGAGGAAGAAGCCCCACATATCGCGGTTCATCATAACCTTGAGCAGGACGGCGAAGCCGACGAAGCGCATCATGCCGCCTGCAGCGGAGAGACCGGTCTGCAGCCAAGTCGGGATGGCAGAAGCGATGGTCTGACCGATGGTAGCGCCAGCGATGAAGAACAGGGTGACGACGACAGCGAAGATCAGGCCGAGCAGAGCCATGGCGAAGTAGTTCAGGCGCTCGATGCCCTTGGTGTCCGCGTTGTGAGCCATGTTATCGGCCGTGGACATAAGCGGGGACATAAGCGTGAAGACCAGGGTAACGCCAAGCTGGCCAAGCAGAGCGAACGGAATGGCGAGGCCGACTGCCGCGTTGGGCTCGAGGCCCGTGGCGATAGCGAGAATGGCTGCCATGATGCCGCCGATGACGGCGTTAGGCGGCTGAGCGCCTCCGATCGGCATGTTGCCGATCGTCATGAGCTGATAGGTACCACCCACGAGAAGACCGGTGTTGAGGTCGCCAAGGATAAGACCGATGACGGCGCCGGTGACGATGGGCTGATAGAGAGACTCGAGGAAGTCAAACTGGTCGATTGCCGCGATGAACGTGACGACGAAGACCAGAGCGATCTGGATGATCGAGTATTCCATCTTGCTCCTCCTTTCAAAATGTATGTACGCACTTTGGATTTCACGTACAGAACGTCAGGGTTTCACTCCTGACAACGTGGATCACGAGGATTACGAGAAGAGCTTGCTCGTGTCCTCAACAGGCGTGCTCGGAACGCGCCTGATCTCCAACTCCACCCCCAATTCCTGCAGCTCTTTAAACGCAGCGACATCCTCGTCGTTAACTGCGACGGAGGTGGCGACTTGGCGCTTTCCTTCCGACATGTGCATGTTGCCGATGTTTACCTTCTTTATAGGCACACCGCCCTTGACGAGCGTAAGCACGTCTTCCGGTGTTTCGGCCACGATGAAGATCTTCTGGCGCGGGCTCGCCTTGCCAATGACGTCGATGGTCTTCTGCAGAGAGAAGAAACGCGTAGCGACGCCGGCGGGAGCGGCCATCTTCATGAGGTTCTGGCGCATGGTGTTGGACGCCACGTCGTCGTTGGCGACGAGGATGAGGTTGGAGCCCAGGGTGGAGTTCCACTGGGTGGCAACCTGACCATGAACCAGTCGGTTATCGATGCGGGTAAGAAGAATGTTGGGTTCTGCCATGTTGATCAGCTTCCTTTCGTTATTTGCTGACGACAGTTACTTGATCTCCTGAATCGCGTAACGCGAAACATCTACGACGGCTCCGGATCGGACTTTGATCTGGACCTTCTCGCCTTCGATGCCTTTGACGGTTCCGTAGATACCGCCGGCGAAAAGAACCTCTTGACCCGGCTTGAGCTCGGTGTGCAGCTCCTTGAAGTACTTCTGCTTCTTCTTCATGTTGATTTGCGACCAGATGGTGTAAATCAAGCCCATGATGACAAGCAGGCCTAAAAGGGCGACCGAGGAGCTCAGGACGTTGGCTCCAAAATCGGCCATTAGATGCCGTCCTCGTCGCCGAAGATATCCTCTTCCTCGGAGCCGGCAACGGATGCGACCGTCTGGGCGGTGACGCCCGTCTGGCCAACGGTCACGGCCTGCTCGCCAAGCTCGGCGAGCGTAGCATTGCCGCGGAGGAACAGAAGCTCAATAACCATGGGAAGGTTGGTACCAGTCAGAACCTCGACGTTGTCGACATCCTGGGCAATCATCATCGACTGGTTGAACGGGGTGCCGCCAAGCAGGTCGGTAAAGACGAGCACGCCATCGCACTCCTCGCGCATGGCGGTAATAGCGGCGCGGAGATCCTCACCGTAGGAAGCAGCCTGGTCGCCCTCAAAAGGAACGACGGTAAAAGCGGGCTGGTCGCCGGCAACCATAGCGATAGCGCTAGCTAGGCCGGGTGCGAACTGTCCATGACCGGTAAGAATAAAGCCAACCATTCAAATTTCCCTTCCGAAGGTGTGTACAATCTGAGTCCGATGATTTTCGGAAGCCAGCGGGCGCTCGCCCTTAAAGCTTCTTAGAAAGCGTTCTTTGAAGACCAGTGGTTTCTAAACTGGTAGTAACCACGTGACGTGTTGTTGTCACTATATCACCCCAGAAGAGGTCGCTTTCGTTGATTCATACGGTAAAACGTTTTTGCACCGCTCACGGTGATAAATCGACCGTTTACCGGTCGTTAACACTTCTACCTGCGGTTTTGAAACCGTTTCGAAATGCTTTGGCAAAAAATCGGATCTTTTCCTGTGTCTAAACAACGCAGGGCGGCTAAAAATAGCGTGTAGAAAAATTGCAGGTCATTGTGAAGATATGTGAATTGGTCTTTTTGACTTAATACCAGTTAGAACCAGTTTTGAGATTATCGGTGAACGGTAGTTTTCGACCGTTCACCGGTCACTTGCAATCGTTTGCAGCTATTTTCCCATATGAATTAGGGGAACCCGATGGAGCGCTTGCGCGATCACAGGAAATTTTGGCATTTGTCCTTATCCCCCACGCGCCAAACTCCGGCATCCAAAATGAGCTAATAGCTCACGCTAATCGTTTTCAATCATTACTTACTCAGTATCCGTAATTATTTATCGTTTATCGTTAATTCTGATATGATACAAGTATCATCCCAAACGCCGATTGGAGGGGTTATGGTCCATCGAAACGCATCTATATCGAATGAAACCATCAGCCGCGAACAGACGGTAGCCAAACTGAGGAAGCTCGCTCGCATCTGCAAATGGGCCACGATCTGCATTACCACCGCGCTCGCTCTGGGACTCCTCGCAGTCATTGCGATTGACCTTCTACTCATATTGCCTGGCCTCTCCCAAGGGTCGTGTCTCCAATCCGTAGAACTTCAAGCCGGCGAAGGGCCGTGCCTTGCTATCGTCGGCACCGATGCGCAGGCCCCACTTATGCTCGTCGCACACGATGGTCACACTGCCATAGGGAGTCTCTTGATGACATGTCTCGCGCTTACCATCGCGATAAGCGTGCGCAGGCTTTTCCTCAACATTGAAAAGGAAGGCAGGCCCTTTGACCTTGAATGTAACCAGACACTTCGTCGAGTAGGACATTTATTCCTTATCGGCGGCGTTGCCGTGAGGCTTCTTGGCGCCGTAATCACGGGAATGATACTCTCAGGATTTGGCGGCAGCTTTACGGATGCGTTCGTCGGCCAGTTATTCGAGCCCTCCATGCTCTTTGCAGGCCTGATTATTTGCCTGATTGCCAGCATCTTCCGCTACGGGTATATCCTGCAAAAACAAGATGACGAGTTGCTCTAGGGGGAATCCATGATTATTCTGCGGCTTGACCGCATGCTCGCCGAACGCAAGATCTCATCCAAAGAGCTTGCGGAACGTGTGGGCATCTCCCAGGTCAATATGTCACGCATTAAGACGGGCAAGGTTTCTGCCATACGTTTTTCAACTCTTGACGCGATATGCCGGGCACTCGACTGCCAACCAGGCGATGTACTGGAATATATATCCGACGATGAAGCCGATAGCCTTTTTGGGCTTAAAGATGAATAGCCATAATTAAGCCGTCAATCACGCCCTCAACGCAAAAAGCCCGCTAGAACGTTGTCCGTTCTAGCGGGCTCAATCAGGTAGATCGGTTAGCGCGCAGTAGTGCAGGCAAACCTTACGCAAACAGGCCGTAGATGCTGATATTGGCCTTGGCATAGAGGCCGTTAGCATACTCGGTCCACTTGGAGCTGGCACTCGAAGCCTGCGAGGAATACTGCTGGTAGGCGGTGTAATAGGCGGTCATGGCCTGCTTATAGGTAGCGCTATCGGCCGTAAAGGCATCGTCAGCGAAGGCCTTAGCGTAGGTGCTATCGGCGTCCTTCCAGGTGCCCTTTGAGCTATCCCACTCGTCGCCGGCAAGGTTGATGATGTAATCGGCGTAGTCCTTGCTCGCGGTCTCCTCGTTGCCGTCAGAAGGCTCGGTCGGAGCAGTCGGCATGCTTGCGGAGCTGTCGCCGACCTTCTTCTTGTAGAGCTTCTGCAGCGTAGCGGACTGACGGACGATCTGCTTGGCCTGGTCCTTGGACACGCCGTACTGCGTGGCCATGGTCTTGTAGTCGGAGGTGCCGATGGAATCCTCAGCGTACTTCTTCATTTCCTTGGAAGAAACGGTAATGCCCTCGTCCTCGGCAGCATCGAGCAGAATCTTGTTGCGCACGTAGGACAGGATAACGTCGGCAGACGGAGCGGTGTAGTTGCCGTCACTATCCTTGACGGTGTCGAGGCTGTACTGGCTCTCGATGGCCTCACGCGCGGTGATGTCGCTCTTCTTGCCGTTGTAGCTGTAGCTTGCCACGGTCGAATCGAGCTGATCCTCGGTCAGGGTCGCCGAGCCAACACCCTTGCCGCCAAAACCACCGTTGCCGATAAAGAAGCCGACCACCGCAGCGATCACGACTGCAACTACAAAGGCGGCAATCATCGTCTTCTTGTGCTTGGATGCATGGTCGTCTTCGTCGGAGTCGTCGTCCTCATCCTGCTCCTCGGGCATCAGATTCTCATCAGCGGCATCCGCGGCAATCTGAGCCTCCAGGCGGGCGTCCTCCTCCTCAGCCGTCGTACCGGCAGCAATGTGCTCGGCAGACGTGCCGGCGACCAGATCGATCTTCTCGTCCTCATCACCGTCGGGGCCTTCGCCGCGCTCGATGATCTGGATGCCGTCGATCTCGTCCTTCTCGTCCTTCTTTTGAATCAGACCCATATCGGTTACTCCTTGTTAGGAAACATAGTCCTCAATAGAATACGCCCGACAGAGCGCCGGGCGTATTGATTCTCAGGTTATACGCAAACACTTAAGTACTATTTAGGCGTTTGCAGCGTGCATACCTTAGGCCAGGTGCGCGATAACGGCATCGGCAAAGGCCTGCGTGCCCACAGCACCCTCAACGGAGCCGGTCTGGGCACGACGAACGTCGCCGGTAACCTGCTCACCCTCGTCGAGCGTGGCAGAAACGGCGGCGCGAATGCGATTGGCCGCGTCGTTCTCGCCCAGGTGATCGAGCATCATAGCCGCAGACAGAATCTCGGCCGTGGGGTTAGCGATATCCTGGCCAGCGATATCGGGCGCGGAGCCGTGCGTCGCCTCGAAGATGGCGCAGTCGGCACCGATGTTGGAGCCGGGGGCCATACCCAGACCGCCCACGAGGCCGGCGCACAGGTCGCTCACGATGTCGCCGTACAGGTTGGGCAGCACCAGGACATCGAAGTCGTTGGGGTTCTGGACCAGGCCCATGCAGGTGGCGTCGACGATCTTGTCGTTGAACTCGATATCGGGATAGTTGGCGGCCACCTCGCGCGCAACGCGCAGGAACAGGCCGTCGGTCGCCTTCATAATGTTGGCCTTGTGCACGGCCGTCACCTTTTTGCGGCCGCAGCGGCGGGCATACTCAAAGGCATACTCCACAATGCGGCGGCTCTTGGCGATGGAGATCGGCTTGATCGAGATAGCGGAATCGGCAGCGAAGGTCTTCTGGCCCGAGCGCTCGACAAGCTGCGAGAGCTCCTCAACCTCGGCAGCGCCCTCATCGAACTCGATGCCGGCATAGAGGTCCTCGGTGTTCTCGCGCACGATGACCAGGTCGACATCGCGGAAACGCGAGCCGTCGCCCGGCTGAGACAGGCAGGGGCGCACGCAGGCGTACAGGTCAAAGTGCTTGCGCAGGGCCACGTTGACGCTGCGGAAACCTGTGCCGACCGGCGTGGTGATGGGACCCTTGATGGCAACCTTGGTCTCGGCGACCGCATCGAGCACGTGCTGGGGCAGCGGCGTGCCAAACTCGTCCATGACGCCGGCACCGGCCTCCTGGACGTTCCAGTTGATCTGGACACCGGTGGCCTCGACCACGCGGCGCATGGCCTGCGTAATCTCGGGACCGATACCGTCACCGGGAATCAGGACTACATCGTGCGCCATAATCTGTTACTCCTCGTCTTCGGCGTCGTCAGATTTTTTAACGCTAGCACGCTTCTTCTTTTTGGAGAGATCCAGGCCAAAACGTTTAACAAGCATTTCGCAAATCTCGCTCGAACGGGCCTTGAGATAGCTGCCCTTGCCGTTCTCGGCGTCGAACTTAAGGCGCAGCGCAAGCTTCTCGGCGACCTCGGCGTCGATCTCGCCCTGGCCAAACTCGTACAGGCAACCGAGCATATCGCGATACTCAAGGTCGCCGTGGTAGCACTGGATGGCCTCGTCCAGGATGGGCCAAGCCTCGCGCGAACGCTCGACGCTCGTGGCGCCCCACACGCACAGCAGGCGGAAGGCGGCATAGCGCAGCGTGGAGGAAATCTCGTCGAACAGCGCGGTCTCGGCGCCCTCAAAGGCATCGCCCAGCTGCTCGGGGCAAGTGGTGGCGAGCGCCGTCAGGGCATCGAGGGCCTCCCAGCGGGTCTGAGCCTCGGGGCGATCGAGCGCCTCGATCAGCGCGGGCACACAGGGCACGACGCGCTGCGGATCGCGCTCGGCAAGCAGGTGCAGCACGCGGGCGGCAAACTGGCGGATACGGCGCGTGGGGCAGCCGAGCTCCTTGACCAGGCGGTCGACGGCGTTCTCGTTCTCCTCTGCCAGCTGGAGCTGTGCCAGCTCCTCGTCGGTGAGCTGTTCGTCTTTGTTTTCTGCCATAGTTACCTCTTTTTACTATTTCTTGGCGTGCTTGCCAGCACCCTTGCTGTCATCGGTGACCGAGATGAGCTGTCGGTCGGCAGCGCCATTGCGACGCGCACGGCGGCGTTCCTCGGCATCACCCGCGTCGGCGGCGGCGCGGTGTGCCTTGTTGACGTTAAAGACCTCGTCGTGCTTGCGCCACGGACCGACGGACTCGCCAAAGCTCATCTTAAGGCCTGCGATAAAGCCACCGAGCCAGCCGATCGGCGCAAACTGCACCAGCGGGAACAGCGAGAACACCCAGGTCAGCAGGACGACTGCCGCCGCTCCCGCAAAGTTGGCAATCCAGTAGTCGCGCTTGGTGATGACGCGCTTTTCGCACGCCCACTGGCCGCACAAAAAGCCGATGTAGATCGCAAAGAGAAAGAGCACCAGTGCAAGCACCACGAACGTCCAGCTCATGGGCGCTACTCCCCGTGATGGCCGCCGCAGCAGCACTCGTGGCCGTCGTCATGACCGTGGCCGCCGCAACACTCGTGGTCCTCGCCATGGTGGTGACCACAACCGCACTCGTGGTCGTCGCCATGCTCGCCGCAACCGCAGCCTTCCTCGTGAGCACCGTGCTCCTCGGGACGATACTGCGACCAGTCCAGACCGGCGGCGATGGCGTCGGCCTCCTCCTTATAGAGGACCGTGATGGCCTGGGTGCCCAGCTTGGCGCCACCGATGGCGTCGAGCATGTCGTAGAGCGTAAAGGCCACGTCGGCGCCGGGCAGCGCAAGCTCGCGGTCGTCGGCATAGGCGAGCGCCAAGCGCAGGTCCTTAATGAAGTGCTCGACCATAAAGCCGGGCTTGTAATCGCCGTCGAGCGCCTTGGGCGCCAGGCTCTCCATAGCGCCGGACTTGCCGGTGCCGCCCAGGATCATCTGACGGGTCTTCTCCAGATCGAGGCCGCTCAGCTCGGCAAACGCCATGGCGTCTGCCATGCCGACCATGCAGGCGCCCAGCGACACCTGGTTGGCGAGCTTGGCAGCCTGGCCCTTGCCGGCGCCATCGAAGCAGCAGATATTTGCCGCAAAGGTGGCAAGGATGTCGCGGACTGGGGCGATATCGTTCTCGGTGGCGCCCACGATAGCCGTGAGCGTACCGGCGATAGCGCCCGACTCGCCGCCGGTGACGGGGCAGTCAAACGCCATGCGACCAGAAACCTGGGCGGCCTCGGCAATGTCACGGGCAAGCTCGGGCGAGCTCGTGGTGAGGTCGATCAAGACCGCGCCGGGCTTAGTGCACGCGAGCAGGCCGTCGCCCGCCAGGTAGAGTTCCTCGACCTCGGAGGGATAGCCCACCATGGTAAAGACGACATCGGCGTTCGCCGCGGCATCGGCCGGCGTATCTGCCCAGACGGCGCCGCGCTCGATAAGCGCCGCCGCCTTGGACTTGGTGCGGTTGTTGACCGTGACGGGATAGCCGGCGTCCAGAATGTGGCCGGCGATGGGGGCACCCATGATTCCGGTGCCGATGAATGCGACGGAGAGCTTGTTTGCCATGAAACCTTTCCTTTTGGGTTGGGTGTTGTTACCAGGTTGAATACTCGGTGCCAGCGTTTGGGCTGTGAGTCGAGGGCGATTACGGACGCAGCGCTTGCCTACTGACCGCGCACGCGGCGGGCGATACGGTCGGAAAGCGACGCCTTGTCGGCGCGGTTCTTACCCCAAAACGCGCAGCCCACCATGCCGGGGCCCACGTGCGAGCCAATGGTGGGGCCCACAGAGCTGCGGATGATGGTCACGTCGGCGCAACCCTCCTCCTTGCGGATGGCGGCTTCGAGCCAGTCACCATCCTTTTCGGCATCGGCCGTCATGATGGCGATGGGCATGGTGCGATCGGGCACGTAGTTCTCGCGGAACGACTTGAGGATGGACTTGAGCGCCTTCTTGCGGCCGCGGTTGACGCCGATCAGCGACAGCGAGCCGGCCAGGTCGTAGGAGAGCTCGGGCTTGACGTCGAGCTTTGCCGTGAGCTGCGCCGCCGCGGGAGGAATGCGGCCGCCGGCAGCCAGTGCGTCGAAGCTCTCGAGCGTAAAGTAGCCGTGCACGTAGGTCTTTGCCTCGTTTGCCCAATCGACCAGCTGCTTGGCGGTCAGTCCCGCCGAACGCTGGCGCACGGCCTCGAGCGCCAAGAGCGCACCGGTCGCGCAGGGCAGAGCGTTGTCGACCACGTAGAGCTCAAAGTTGGGATACTCGGCGCGCACGACATCTGCCGCCTGGCACGCGGAGTTGTAGCTCGACGACAGCGCCGAGGTAAAGCACAGGTAGACCGTGGGCGTGCCCTCTTTGGCGCACTCGGTAAAGAACTCGATATAGCGACCGAGCGACACAGCCGAGGTGGACACGCGGGCACCGGCGCGCATGCGGTCGTAGAACTCCTTAGGGCTCATGCTCGACCAGATGTCGTCTGTGCGCTCCTCGCCATCGATAATGAAAGGGAAACCCAGGATATCGACATCGAGGTTCGCGGCGACCTCGGGGCTAAAGTCGCAGCAGGTATCGACGACGATGCGGCAACGGTTCGAATGACCGGCGGATGCGGCCTTGTCCATCAAAGCGACTCCTTACGTAAAAAGGCGGCCACCCGCATGGGATGGCCGCCAACCGTTAACTCATGCAAGTTAACGTATTTTACTCGTCAAGTGTTTCGATGCGGGGCTTGATGATGCCATATCCACCATTCTTACGGTGATACACCACATTGATGAGACCGGTCGTCGCGTTCTCGAACACGTAGAAGTCGTGGCCCAGCAAATCGGTCTGCACCAGCGCCTGCTCCTCGGTCATCGGGGTGACATCGATGACCTTCTCGCGGACGAGCAGGTCGTCGTCCTCCTCGGGCAGCAGCAGGTCGGCCAGATCCTCAACGCGCTCGACCGGCGCGACATCCGCGGCACTGGCACCACCCTGGCGGTTGTCCACGACCTTGGTCTTGAACTTGCGCAGCTGGCGGGTGACCTTATCGGCGGAGAGGTCGATGGCAGCATACATATCTGCGCCGTGCTCGGCAACGCGAATCACCGAACCGCGGGCGCGAACCGTAACCTCGACGATTGCCGGGTTGGGGTTCGAGGGGTTCTTCTCATAACGAAGCACGACGTCGACTGTCATGGGCTCGATGTCGAAAACCTTGAGCGCCTCGCCGATTTTCTCATCCACATGCGCACGCAGAGCATCGGTTACCGTCGTCTTGCGTCCAGAAACCTTGATATCCATACGTGGCTCCAATCTGCCTCGGGGACTTACTGTACTGGCTATGTACCCATTGCCGTGCATTTAATCACGCGATTTCCCAAAGACCCGAATAACGACTGCTTGATACCGCATACCGAAGTCTCGCACTTTTCTGTGGCAAAGTGCGCTATAGGAGGGAGCCAGCGACTTTGTATTTGGTCCCGAAAATTGGCTTTGACCTGCTGGTTTTATAGAGATGAAAAAGCCGGGCTCCCCTATTGGGAAAGCCCGGCAGTGCGTGTTGAAACCGTGAAGAGGCGTCTCTCCTAGCGCATAGGAGACGCCACCCCTAGCAATAACTAGCTATTAAGCTTGTTAATGTCGTCGTCGGTGATGGTGTCTTCCTGGCTGGACGATTTGTCTTCGGAGGATGCGGTCTCATTGTTGGAATCGGAGGACTCGCTGCCGGAGGATGCGGAGCCAGACGACTGAAGGTTGACACCAGATACTGTCTTAGTGGTGAGGTCGTAGGGCATCGTGCCATACCAGACGCAGTGGACCGCCTCAAGCGTACCGTCGACCGTGATGCCGTCGAGGGCATCGCTCACGGCACGGCACAGTTCGTCATTGGACGAGAGGCCCGCAACACCAAGCGTCGAGGGCGCCTCGAGCGCACCGGCATAGGAGACCTCGCTCATCAGGCGTGCAAGGTAGCCACCGGCCGTGGAGTCGCAGATCACATAGTCGACCTCGCCGGACTCGAGCGCCTCAAAGCACTCGTTGATGTTGGAGTAGGTCTTTTGGTTGGCGGTGATGCTCTGCTTAGCAAGCGCCTCCTGCGAGGCCGAGGACGTCTGAACGCCCAGGGTGGACGTGTTAAGGGTATCGGTGGAAACACTTAGCGACCCACCATCGCTAGTTTTACCGAACACGGAAGTGGCATCGTACAGGCAGGTGCCGAGCGAGCTAACGTCCCCATCCGTGGAGTTGATCTCGCCGATAAAGATATCAGCCTTTTTGTCGCCGAGCGCGGAACCTGCCGAGGACGCATCGACAAAGGAGACCTTAAGGCCCATGCGGCTTGCGAGGGCGCGGGCGGCGTCGACCGCATATCCCGTGAGCTCGCCGTCGGCGCCCTGCATGGCCTGCGGCGCATCGGAAGTATCGAGGGCAACCGTCAGGGTTCCGGGAGTGACCAGGGCATCGTCCGACACCGCCGGCGTGACCGTCTCGTACTCGATCTGGTCGATCGTGGGAGTCGTGAACGTAGACAGCGGGTTGAACGCGCATCCGCTCAGGCCCAAAACGGCGATGACCGCTGCGGTCCCAGCACCTAACCGAGCCGCGTGCATCAAGCTGCCCCTCACCATGTCCACTACCCTGCCTTCTGTGTCGTATACAATCCGTGCGTTGCGCGGAATATCAGGTTGTTCCCACCAGCTGACCTGGTATTTGACCCCACACTTGCGCACCGGGGTGTTTGCTCGGGAGGCCGCAGCCACCTTCACGACTGACCCGCTCGCCCGCGAGGCGGTATTGCCCCAAAGAAAGTAGAACGGACGGTGCGGCTTACATCTAGGACGCGCCATGATCGCGCCGCGCGCACGCGGTCGCTTACGTGGATCCCTTTGACCGCGTCTGTCTTGGACTAGGACGGGCATTTCGTCCGTCCGCAACCACAGCCTGGTAGGAACGAAGCGCATTATAGCTAAGTTCAAGCTAAAGTTTAAGGTTAGGGACGTTATTCGCATCGCGAGTACAGATTTCGCAGGTCGGGACGGGCCGCACGCGCTTTGATCGACCCCGTCGCTCCCCTACGGGGAGCTCCGGGGCACCCGTCTTAGGGTGGCGTGTGCAAAAAACGGCAAATATGAGTACTGTTACCAATTTAGTAGCAGCGTTTTCCCTCCGCACGCGCCGGTTTCGAGCTCTTTATAGCCCGCTTGATGCCAAGATACTCCACATTTGTTTATTATCTTTTCAATGAATACCAATTTCAGGATCGGATTTCTTCGTTTTCGCTGTCACTAATCTAGTAACAGTACTCATATTTGCCATTTTTTGCACGGAGCCTATAACAAGCCCCCTATAAAGCCATAGATTTATGCTGGCTTAAGCCCAAAACACGCTCGAAGCGTGTTCAGCAGCGCATCCTGCTTCTTTCGACGAGCCTCTACGCGATTCTGATAGCGCTTGCCCATGCGTTGGTAGATGCGCCATGCGAGTGCTTCCATCGCTTCCATGTCACAGAGCATTTCGTTGTTGACCGTCGCGACCTCGATTCCCATAGTAATCAAGCCCGTGTTGCGCTTTTCATCATGGATACGTCCCCTCCGAGAGGAATGGCCCAGCTCACCGTTGTATTCCAGGTCAAACCGGGCTGCTTCCTGATACGCATCGCAAACTGCATGCGGCATCCCCGAGATTGCCTGCGCGCGGTCATCGAACTCAATCTTGTAGTCGGTCTTAAAGGGACCACAGGCAAATCCGCCATAGGAAAACGGAAGCGAAAACAGGGCGAGCATGATGCACTCCATGGGTGAGCGCAGGTTTTCCGAAAGATAGGGACACAGACGCTGCAGCTGCTTGGCTGCGTTCCCCTTGCATACCGCGAGGTAATCTGCCAGACGATCGGGCGTCAGCACCGGCTCAACCTCAAAGTAGCCAACATCTGCTGGCTGGTCCTTGTCCTTTGCAAGTTTATTCGTAACAGGCGAGGTGTAGGGAGGCAGATACTTCCCGCGGTCGCTCAGTGAAATCTTAGAGCATAGTTCCTGGGCCAGGGCAAACGCCTGGATGCAGCCGACCTCGCGCGCAACGGCAACACAAAGGGCCTCGGGAGATAGACTGTACACCCCCGGTTCTACCTCTAGAATCGAGCCGGCGGGCAACCCGGAGCATACGGACCAGCCCACGCCAGGCATGCGGCGGCGCTGCGCCGCAGATCCCACCAGCAAGCAAAGACCTTCTTGCACCTCGCCGCTTGCGGCCCCAATCCGCACCAAGTCGGGAAGATAGATGTCCTCGGTCGAAGGCGACGACGTGCGCAGCACACGGCGCTCTTCATCGGGATCGAGGTCCCTCCAGCTGATGTAACCCATTTGTCGGCGCTCGGCGCGCATCATGCGTAGCGCCGAGGCGCCTGTTAGGATTACGGAAGCCGCTAGCTGCTCTTTTGTCGGTTTGTTGCACCGCCTGATTGTTACCGCCACATGAATCACCCCTACCAAACGCGTGCGATAGCAAGGCCATCGACTGCCGCAGCGCCGGCGCGCTTGAGTTCCGCCGAAGCCGCTGCCATCGTCGCACCCGTGGTGATAACGTCGTCGATGAGCAGCAAACGACAGCCGCGCACATCCTCAACCGTCTCGTACATGCCCCGGGCATGCTCCCGGCGCTCATCGCGACCGAGCTCGCGCTGGTCACCGTGGCCGTATTTGACCAGGGCGTCCAGCAACGGCACACCCGAAAGATCGCAAAACGAGCGCGCGATTGCTTCCATGTGATCGAATCCACGCCGCCGAAACGCTGCCGCAGTCGCGGGCACAAATACCACCGCGTCGGCGCCGGACAGCACACCGCCGTAGCGATCGGGGGCTGCCACCTGGGCATGTAAGACGGTGTCGTAGAGTAGCTCCGCCAGATACGGTGCCAGGCGGCGCTCGCCCGCATCCTTGTACGCCTTGATGATGCGCGGCAGCGGATGTGCGTAGACGGCACACGCCAGGCAGCGATCGAGCGCCTCGGCCATTGCCGAAGACGTGCCCTCGACCGAGCACTCGGTGCACAGCAAATCCCCAAACGGGGCGCCGCATCGGGTGCAGCTATGACGTGGGTCGATGAGCGTGAGCGCGGCCAGGCAGTCTTGGCAAATAA
>UQKV01000031.1 GCA_900541665.1 uncultured Collinsella sp. | reverse complement strand
GATCGCGGCGTGACCATGCCCGATGCCTTGGCCGAGTGGCATCGCCGTGCCGACGGAACCTGCACGGCCAACTACGCCTTTCATATGGCACTCGCCGAGTGGAATGAACGCAACCGCGCCGATCTTTCGGCTATGCGCGAGGCGGGCGTATCGTCGTTTAAGACCTACTTTGCCTACGATCATTTGCGCCTGGACGATGCCGAGACGCTCGAGGTGCTCGAGGAGCTCAAGCGTATTGGCGGCATACTGTGCGTGCATTGCGAGAACGGTACGCTGGTGAATGAGCTGCAGAAGCGCGTGTACGAGCAGGGGATTCATGGGCCCGAGGGGCATGCGCTCAGCCGCCCGGACGTGTGTGAGGCCGAAGCCGTGAGCCGCCTGCTGTATCTGGCGCACCTGGCCGGCGACGCCCCAGTCAACGTGGTGCACCTTTCGACCAAGCTGGGGCTCGAGGCCATCCGTGCCGCCAAGGCGCGCGGGCAGAAGAATATCTATGTCGAGACCTGCCCTCAGTATCTGATGCTCGACGACACCTGCTATCTGGAGCAGGGCGAGGACGGCTTTGCGGGCGCCAAGTACGTGATGAGTCCGCCGCTGCGCCATGCCGGCGACCGTGCCGCGCTGCGCGAGGCGCTTGTGGCCGGCGAGATCGATACGATTGCGACCGACCACTGCAGCTTTAACCTGCATGGGCAAAAGGACCGCGGGCGCGACGACTTCCGCGCGATTCCCAACGGCGGGCCCGGTGTGGAGCATCGTCCCGTCGCGATTGCCACGAGCTTTGAAGGGCAACTGGGCCCCGAGGATCTGTGCCGCTTGATGAGCGAGAACCCGGCGCGCGTCTTCGGCATGTATCCGCGCAAGGGCTGTCTTGCCGAGGGCTCCGACGCCGACGTGTGCGTGTGGGATCCCAAGGCACGCTGGACCATTCGCGCGGCGACACAGCATCAGGCCGTGGACTACACGCCGCTCGAGGGCTTTGAGGCGCATGGTCGCGCCAAGGCCGTGTTTGTGAACGGTGTGCTGGCGGCGCGCGATGGCGAGCCCACCGGAGCCCAACCCGGCCGCTACGTGCCCCGCTAACAGGGGGAGTGCCGGACCCCCCTCCGCAGTTGCGGTGAAATACGGACTGTTTGCGGCCGTTTGGCGGCCAAACAGTCCGTATTTCACCGCAACTGACGAGATGGGGCCGGCTACTTGAGGCTGGTGGCGATGAGGGGGCGGTTGAGGGCTGCCTCGAAGCGATCTGCCATCGTGGGGTCGCTGAGCGTGTCGACTTGGTTGAGCATGATGCGGGCATTGTTGAGGTTCAGCATCCGCAGCTCGGAATTGAGCACCTGGGCGACACGCTCGGGCGTGGCGATGTCGGTGGGTTCGCAACCGCAACGCTCGCAAAAGACCTCGGGGCGGTGGACGGCTTCGTTGATGGGCTTGCCGAGTCCCGAGGCGCCGACGAGCCAGATGACGTTGGCCGTGCCGGCGGGAACGACCGGCTCCCACGGGGCGTGGGCCTTGAGCGGGAGCCGCTTGCTGCCGTCCGCCTCGGCCAACACATAGTCAAAGCGCTGTGCCAGCCCGCCGAGTGGCTCGGCGGGGGCGGAGAGCTTGCCTGTCTCCGGGTCCAAGACGCCTGCCTGGCAGATGCCTCCGCGTGCAAGGCCCGCGCATGCCTCGCAGGTGCAGCCGGGAACATGCAGGGTCCCCGGTTTCCAGGGCGCGGCGTCCAGGCGACGGCTCGACCCGTCCCACGGCACGCCAGCGACGGGGAACATATGCGTGGTGGTGCAGAGGAGCACGCGGCCGCCAGCGCGCATGAGCTCAAGACCCAGCATTTTGAGCAACGTCGACTTGCCGCCGCTGCCGATAATCGCGGTAATGCCCGGCTCGATCCTGAGCGCCGAGGCAAGATTGCCGCTAACCGTTTCCATCTGTTCACCGCCGTATAATACTGTGATAATAAATAATCATCAGAGTAGCGGTCGAACCGCTTTTGCTCTGCTCAAACCGTAGCACAGGGAGGTGCCCCGGGAATGCTCGTTTATGTTCGCGGCGCCGGCGATATCGCCACGGGCGTCGCCGCTCGCTTGGTGCGCGCCGGCGTGTCGGTCGTTATGGCCGATATCGCGGTTCCCACGTGCATCCGCCGCACAATCAGTTTTTGCGAGGCTATTCGCCTGGGCGAGGTCCAGGTCGAGGGCATTCGCGCTCGCTTGGCGCAGACGCCGGCAGAGGCGCTCGAGATTACCCAAGCGGGGGATGTTGCCGTCGTGGTGGACCCTCAGGCCAAGATGCTCGATGAGCTTAAACCCGCGGCTGTGGTCGACGCGATTCTGGCCAAGCGCAACCTGGGCACCACGCGCGACATGGCGCCTGCCGTCATCGCCGTGGGGCCGGGCTTTACCGCGCCGGTCGATTGCGACGCCGTGGTCGAGACCATGCGCGGGCATTTCCTGGGCCGTGTCATTACCCAAGGTTCACCCCAGCCCAACACGGGCGTGCCGGGCGTGATCGCCGGCTATGGCAAGGAGCGCGTTATCCACAGCCCCGCCGCCGGCGTGTTTCGGTCCGACCGCGCAATCGGCGACATCGTGCGCGCCGGAGACGTGATTGGCTACGCGGACGATACGCCCATGTGCACACAGATCGATGGCTGCCTGCGCGGGCTTTTGGCGAACGGCGTGCAGGTGACTGAGGGCTTTAAATGCGCCGATGTCGATCCGCGCGGCGATGCCAGCTATATCAACTACATTTCGGACAAGGCGACGTCGGTCGGCGGCGGCGTGCTCGAGGCACTCGCTATGCTCACCGATATCTTTAGAGGATAGAAGGCGGCAATGGAAAAGCTCGATGTTGTGAATGCGGCGCTTGCCGCCCTGCGTGCTGGCGAGACGTGCGAACTCGTGGTCGTGGCCGGCACGGCAGGGTCATCGCCGCGCGGCGTGGGCGCCTGGATGGCCGTCTTTGCCGATGGCAGCCAAGCGGGTACCATCGGCGGCGGCAAGATCGAGCTCTTTGCGCTGGATGAGGCGCGCGAGCTCCTGAGCGCGGGACAGTCGCGTCTGGTCCGCTACACCATGGGCGGCGAGAACTCCGATACCGGCATGATCTGCGGCGGAGCCATTTGCCTGTGCTATCTGCATCTGGATGCGACCCAGGCACCGTTGTTCCAGGAAATTGCCGACGTCTTGGTCTATCGGCGCATCGGCGACTTCGTCATCGACTTTGAGCCGTTTATCGCGAGCGCGCTCGAGGGCGATGTGGCCGAGTACCATGGCGAGGCATCGCGCCATACCATTGCGGGCTGCCCCGGGCTTTCACTGGTGGAGGAGGGGAGTAACGTCACCTACACCAACGCTGCCTCTGAGATTCCCGCGGCGCACATCGAGACGCTCTGCCCCGAGGGCCTGACCTACATCTTTGGCTGCGGACACGTGGGCGCCGCGACGGCGCGCGTGCTCACGGCGGCGGGCTTTGCCGTCGTGGCCTGCGATGACCGCCCCGGCACGTTGACGCCCGAATGGGTGCCCGGTGTCTACGATCGTCGCCTGGTCGATTACAAGAACCTGAGCGAGCTGTGTCCCATCGGTCCGCGCGACTTGGTGGTCGTGGCCACGGCGGGTCACAAGTCCGATATCGACGTGGTGATTCAGGCCATGCGTGCCAAGCCTGCCTACCTGGGCTGTCTGGGTTCGCGCCGCAAGACGGCCTTTGTGCGCGCCCGCCTGGAGCAGGAAGGCTTTACGCAGGACCAGATCGACGAGCTGCACCTTCCGATCGGCGTTGCCATCGAGGCCGAGGACCCCGAGGAGATCGCCATCTCCATCGCCGCCGAGATGATCCACCTGCGCCGCACCAAACTCGTCCCCCGCAAGCGCTAATCGCATCCCCACCAATAAGTTGCGGTGAAATACGGACTGTTTAAGCCTGTTAGGCCGCCAAACAGTCCCTATTTCACCGCAACTGCTTTTTGGGATCCATTTGTGCGGGGGAGTTGTGGAGTTGTGCAGGCAGACGAGGTTTTTCTGGAAATACGCTCCCGATGCGCGTATAGTACCGATTGTTTTGTCGGCTCCTGCTGCGTCGAGTCCAAACCGCAAAATGCCATGAGCGGCGCGGATGCAGCCAGGAGGCACGAGGACAACCCATCGTGGCCACGCCCCGTGCTTAAAACCCCAAGAAGGAGTGAACAATGGCAGAAGAGAAGTATGTGCCGCGTCTGAAGACCAAGTACAACAACGAGGTCAAGCAGCAGCTTCAGGACAAGTTCCAGTATGAGAACGTCATGATGATCCCCAAGTTTGAGAAGATCGTCGTGAACATGGGTGTCGGCGAGGCCGCTACCGATTCCAAGGCCATCGACGGTGCCGTGCGCGACCTGCGCGCCATCACCGGCCAGCAGCCGATGATCACCCGTGCCCGCAAGTCCATCGCTACCTTCCGCCTGCGCGCTGGTATGCCGATCGGCTGCAAGGTTACCCTGCGTGGCGACCGTATGTGGGAGTTCTTCGATCGTCTGACCTCCGTCGCGATCCCCCGTATCCGAGACTTCCGCGGCATCTCCGCCAAGAGCTTCGACGGCCGTGGTAACTTCTCCATGGGCGTCACCGAGCAGCTCATCTTCCCCGAGATCGACTTCGACTCCGTCGATCACCAGCGCGGTATGGACATCACTTTCGTGACCACCGCCAACACCGATGAGGAGGCCAAGGCCCTTCTGGACGCCTTCGGTTTCCCGTTCAAGAAATAGGTTCACCTGCCCTATAAGCGCCGTTCCCACAAGGGGGCGGCGCTTGGGGCGAACAATACTCTATGTGAGGAGGATATAAGTGGCTAAGACATCGATGATCGTCAAGTGCAATCGCAAGCAGAAGTTCTCTACTCGTGAGTACACGCGCTGCCAGCGCTGCGGCCGTCCGCACTCTGTGTACCGCAAGTTCGGCCTTTGCCGTGTCTGCTTCCGCGAGCTTGCACTCAAGGGCGAGCTTCCCGGCGTTAAGAAGGCCAGCTGGTAAGTCACTACCAGCGTTTCAAGCATCAGTTTGGAACAGGGAAAACGCGCTAAAAAGGCTTTGCCGTTAAGGGCGGCGAAGAACCAAGAGCACGTGTTCATCAAGAACGAAGGAGAATCTGTATGAACCTTACAGACCCGATCGCAGATATGCTTACGCGCATCCGTAACGCTAACTCTGTGAACAAGGCCACGGTCTCCATGCCGAGCAGCAAGAAGCTCGTCGAGATCGCTCGTGTTCTGCACGAGGAGGGCTACATCGAGGGCTACGATGTCGAGGACACCGTTCCCCAGAAGACTCTGCACATCACGCTTAAGTATGGTCCCAAGAAGGCTAAGGTCATCAACGGCATCCGCCGCATTTCCAAGCCGGGCCTGCGTAAGTACACCGGCGTTGCCGACATGCCCCGCGTCCGCGGTGGCCTTGGTACCGCCATTATTTCCACCAGCCATGGCGTCATGACCGACCGCGATGCTCGCAAGCACAACGTCGGCGGCGAGATCATCGCTTACGTCTGGTAATTCGCTCGGTAGGTAGAAGGAAAGGAGATCACCGTGTCTCGTATCGGTAATAAGCCTGTCCAGATTCCCGCCGGAGTCGAAGTGGCAGTCAACGGCAACAACGTTGTCGTCAAGGGCCCCAAGGGCCAGCTCGAGCTCGATGTCTTTGAGAAGCTCGCTATCAACGTCGAGGACAACGTCCTCACCGTTTCCCGTCCCGACGACGAGCGTGAGACCCGTGCCCGCCACGGCCTCACCCGCGCCCTCATCCACAACATGGTTGTTGGCGTTTCCGAGGGCTTCGAGAAGAAGCTCGAGCTCGCCGGCGTCGGTTACCGCGTGCAGCAGAAGGGTAAGAACCTCGAGTTCTCCCTGGGCTTCTCGCACCCCGTGATCGTCGAGGCTCCCGAGGGCATCACCTTCGAGGTTCCCGACAACACCCACGTGAACGTCAAGGGTATCAACAAGCAGCAGGTCGGTCAGATCGCCGCTGAGATCCGCGGCCATCGTCCTCCCGAGCCTTACAAGGGCAAGGGTATCCACTACGTTGGCGAGCACATCCGCCGCAAGCTGGGTAAGGCCGCCAAGTAGTCGTAACCGACTCACTCGCATAAGACCAGCACCCCGTCAGGTGCTGGCAAGATCAACCTTTTTAGGAGTTTACGTATGAACAAGCATAAGGCGAAGCTGGAAGGCCTCAAGCGTCGTCAGCGTCGTGTTCGCGGCAAGGTCTCGGGTACTTCCGAGCGTCCGCGTCTTCGCGTGACCCGTACTAACGCCAACATCTATGCCCAGATCATCGACGACAGCAAGGGCTCCAGCCTGACGCTCGTCTCTGCCTCGACCCTCGAGGCCGAGTTCAAGGGCACCCACACCTCGAACAAGGAGGCTGCGGAGAAGGTCGGTCAGCTCGTTGGCAAGCGCGCCATCGAGGCCGGCATCACCAAGGTCGCCTTCGATCGCGGTGGCCGTATCTACCATGGCCGCGTCAAGGCCCTCGCCGACGGTGCTCGTGCCGCCGGTCTCGAGTTCTAGGAGGTATGTAGCACATGGCTCGTAATCAGAAGCAGCAGCGCGAGGCCTCCGAGTTCGAGGAGCGCGTCGTTTACATCAACCGCGTGTCGAAGACCGTCAAGGGTGGTCGTCGCATGAGCCTCGTCGCTCTCGTCGTCGTTGGCGACGGCAAGGGCAACGTCGGCGTTGGCATGGGCAAGTCCGCTGAGGTGCCCATGGCCATCTCCAAGGCATCTCTCGATGCCAAGAAGAACATGTTCCACGTGCCGGTGACCGAGCAGGGCACCATCCCGCACGAGGTTCTCGGCCACTTTGGTGCCGGCCGCATCATCATCAAGCCCGCTGTCGAGGGTACCGGCGTTATCGCCGGCGGCGCTGTGCGTCCCCTCTTTGAGCTTGCTGGCATCAAGAACGTCCTGTCCAAGTCCCTCGGTACCGACAACGGCCTCAACATCATCAAGGCTGCCGTCGAGGGCCTCAAGGAGCTCTCCAGCCCTGAGGACGTCGCGGCTCGCCGTGGCCTGACGGTCTCCGAGATGTTCGTCGGTAAGGAGAACTAAGCATGGCTGACACCATCAAGATCAAGCAGGTCCGCAGCACCAACGGTTGCAAGCAGGACCAGGTCCGTACTGTCCGTGCCCTCGGTCTCCACAGGATCCGCGAGGTTCGCGAGATTGCTGACAACGAGTCCGTCCGCGGCATGATCTTCAAGGTCAAGCACCTTGTCGAGATTGTAGAGGAGTAGCAAATGCAGCTTCACGATCTTACTCCCGCGCCCGGTTCCACCAAGAACCGCAAGCGCGTCGGCCGTGGCAATTCTTCGGGTCACGGCACCACTTCTGGCCGCGGTCAGAAGGGCCAGGGTTCCCGCTCTGGCGGCACCAAGGGTGCCGGCTTCGAGGGTGGCCAGACTCCGCTGGCTATGCGCCTGCCCAAGCTTCCGGGCTTCCGTAACCCCCGTCGTATCGAGTACACCGCTGTTAACGTTGAGCGTCTCGAGCGTAAGTTCGAGGACGGCGCTGTGATCGACGGTGCCGCTCTTAAGGCCGCTCGCATCACCAAGAGCGAGTTCGAGCCCGTCAAGGTGCTCGGCAATGGTGAGCTCACCAAGAAGTTCACGGTCAAGGTCGACAAGGTCAGCGCTTCTGCGCAGGTCAAGATCGAGGCCGCCGGCGGAAAGGTCGAGCTGCCGTGCTAAATGGTCTTAAGAATGCTTTCCGCATCAAAGAATTGCGCGAAAAGATTCTTTTTACCATAGCTATGCTCGTCGTGTACCGCATTGGTGCGCACGTTCCTGTGCCCGGCATTCCCTTCCAGGGGATGCTGGGCCTTTTCTCGACCGATAACAATTCGGTCGCCGCAGGTGCTATGGCCCTCCTGAATCTTTTCTCTGGCGGCGCGTTGAGCTATGTGTCGGTGTTTTCGCTGGGCATCATGCCTTACATCACCAGCTCGATCATCCTCCAGATGCTCCAGGCCGTCGTGCCTTCCCTGCATGAGCTTGCCCGCGAGGGCGAGGTCGGTCAGACCAAGATTACGCAGTATTCGCGTTACCTCACCCTGGCTCTGGCAATCCTCAACTCCGTGGGTTACCTCTTCCTCTTTAAGAGCTTCGGCATCAGCTTCAATGGCGCCGGCGCTCCCGAGATCATCTTCGACCTCATGATCGTCGGTACGCTCACCGCGGGTGCCATGCTGATCATGTGGATTGGTGAGCTCATCACCCAGCGCGGTATCGGCAATGGCATGTCGCTGATCATCTTTGCGAACATCATGGCCGGTCTGCCGCAGGCTATCTTCTCCAGCACCGAGGGCAATGCCGGTGGCATCATCACCATGGTGATTATCTGCGCCATCATCCTGCTGGTTATCCCGCTGATTGTTTTCCTTGAGCGCGGCCAGCGCCGCATCCCGGTCTCCTACGCTAAGCGCGTCGTGGGCCGTCGCATGATGGGTGGCCAGACCACCTACCTGCCCATCAAGGTCAACACCGCGGGTGTCGTGCCGATCATCTTCGCTTCGGCGCTGCTGTACTTCCCGGCTCAGATTGCCGTGTTCTTCCCCGGCATCGGCTGGATTCAGGCAGTTGCCTCCGCGCTTTCGACCGGTTGGCTCAACTGGGTGCTTAACGTTGTCCTCATCGTGTTCTTCGCGTACTTCTACACCTCCATGGTGTTCAACCCCGATGACACGGCCGATAACCTTAAGAAGCAGGGCGGCTTTATTCCGGGCGTCCGTCCGGGTAGGGCTACCGCGGCCTACATCAAGAACGCGCTCAACAAGATCACGCTTCCCAGCGCTGTCTTTTTGGCGCTCATCGCCATCGTGCCTTCGATCATCTTCTCCTTCACGGGTAACCATCTGATCCAGGCATTTGGCGGCACGTCCATCCTCATCATGGTCGGCGTCGTGCTCGACACGGTCGATAAGCTCGAAGGCCAGATCAAGATGTATGATTACGATGGATTCTTTAAATAGGCTAGAGGAGGATTGCTCATGAACCTCGTATTGCTCGGAGCTCCGGGTGCCGGTAAGGGCACCGTCGCACAGGAGCTCGTCGCCGAGTTTGGCGTCGCCCACATTTCCACGGGCGACCTGCTGCGTGCTGCCGTCAAGGGTGGCACCGAGCTTGGTATTCAGGCTAAGAAGTACATGGACGCTGGCGAGCTCGTTCCCGACCAGCTCGTGATCGACCTTGTCAAGGAGCGCCTTGCCGCCGATGACGCCCAACAGGGCTTCATCCTCGACGGCTTCCCGCGCAACACCGCCCAGGCTGTGACGCTCGATTCCGAGCTTTCCGCCATGGGTCGCGAGATCGACTGTGCCCTTCTGGTCGATGTGGCCCCCGAGGTCATTATCGATCGTCTGTCTTCGCGTCGCACCTGCCGCGCCTGCGGTTACACCGGCACCGCTGCCGATGCCACTTGCCCCAAGTGCGCCGGCGAGATGTATCAGCGCGACGACGACAAGCCCGAGACCATCAAGAACCGTCTCGACGTCTACGAGAAGTCCACGAGCCCGCTCGTCGACTACTATCGTGGCCAAGGTCTGCTCAAGTCGGTCAACGGTGACCAGGCTCGCGAGACCGTGTACGGGGATGTCAAAGAGGCTCTCGGTCTATGATCAAGATTAAGTCTGCAACGCAAATCGAGCAGATGAAGAAGGCAGGAGCGCTATCTAAGATGGCGCTCCGCCACGTTGGAGCCATGGTGCGTCCCGGCGTTTCCACCTTTGAGCTCGATCAGCTCGCGGAGCAGATTATCCGCATGCATGGCGGCACCCCGGCCTTTAAGGGTTACGGCGGGTTCCCGGGGACCATTTGCGCATCGATCAACGATGCCGTGGTCCACGGTATTCCCAACCCCGACATGATCCTGCGCGATGGCGATATCATCTCCATCGATACGGGAGCCGTTGTCGACGGTTGGGTCGGCGATAACGCTTGGACGTTTTTCGTCGGCACCCCCACGCCCGAAGCCAAGGCTTTGTGCGAGGTCACGCGTGATTGCCTTAAGGCTGCCATCGAGCAGGCTGTTCCCGGTAACCATATCGGGGACGTCGGTTATGCCGTTCAGTCCCTCGCCGAGTCTCACGGTTACGGCGTGCTTCGTGATTATGTGGGCCATGGCATTGGCCGCGTGATGCACGAGGACCCCAATGTTCCTAACTACGGAAAGAAGGGGAGGGGCGTTCGCCTCCAGGCCGGCATGGTCATTGCCATCGAGCCGATGGTTACGATGGGTTCCAACCATGTGAGCACGGGCTCCGACGGTTGGATTGTTACGACCAACGACCACCTGCCCGCCGCGCATTATGAGAACACCGTCGCCATTACCAATGACGGTCCCGTGATTCTCACCACGGATGCCCAAGGTGCTTGGTGTTCGCTCCAAGGCGGAGAAATGTAAAAGTCGCCGCCCCCTGATGCCCAACCTCGCCTTTCAATTTCGAAGGCATGACCCCAAGGTCTATGCCTTCTCATTTCAAGGCGATCTTGGGCATCAGGGAACGGCTTTGTTTTACATTTCAAATGTAACAAGTTCCACTTAGTTGTGGAGCCATTACGAAGTTATTACGATGCGTGCATACGTGTTGTAGAATACTCAATCGCTGTCGTTTTCTAGAGAAAGATGATTGCTTGTGAAGAAGGAAGACGCAATTGAGCTCGAGGGTACGGTAAAGGAGCCGCTGCCCAACGCCATGTTTAAGGTCGAGCTCGAGAACGGTCATTCGGTTCTGTGCAACATTTCTGGCAAGATCCGAATGAATTACATCCGCATTCTCCCCGGTGACAGGGTTGTCGTGGAGCTTTCCCCGTACGACCTGACCCGCGGTCGCATCACCTATCGCTATAAATAGCGACACGCATACACGCTCTTTTCCGACTGCAGGCTTAGCTCAACCTACGGTCGGATTGTGTGTGAAGACCAGCCATAGTTTTAAACGCCTGCGGCTGGGCGAGTAGATAGTAGGGAAGTAGTTTGAGCGCTACCGAAAGGAAGAACGATGAAGGTACGTCCTTCGGTCAAGAAGATGTGCGATAAGTGCAAAATCATTAGGCGCCATGGCAAGGTCCTCGTCATTTGCGAGAACCCCCGTCATAAGCAGCGTCAGGGTTAAGAGAGGAGACTACGTTGGCCCGTATTAATGGTGTCGACCTCCCGCGTGAGAAGCGCGTTGAGATCGGTCTGACCTACATTTACGGCATCGGCCGCACCACTGCGACGAAGATTTGCGTCGAGTGCAACGTTAACGTGGATACGCGCGTTAAGGACCTCACCGAGGATGAGGTTAACGCCATCCGCGATTATATCGATAAGAACCAGATCATGGTTGAGGGCGACCTCCGCCGTGAGCGCAACCAGAACGTTAAGCGCCTTATGGACATCGGCTGCAACCGCGGCCTTCGTCACCGCAAGGGCCTCCCGGTCCGCGGCCAGCGCACCCACACTAACGCTCGTACCCGCAAGGGCCCGAAGCGTCAGATCGGTGCTAAGAAGAAGAAATAAGGAGCGCTAGATAGATGGCTACTGCTAAGAAGAACGTTCGCGCTGCCCGTCTGAAGCGCGCGGACCGTAAGAACATTTCCGTGGGCCAGGCTCACATTCGTTCTACGTTCAACAACACGATCGTTTCGATCACCGATCCCCAGGGCAACGTCATTTCCTGGAAGTCGGCTGGCCAGGTGGGCTTCAAGGGCTCCCGTAAGTCCACGCCGTTCGCTGCCCAGATGGCTGCCGAGGCTGCTGCCAAGCAGGCCATGGAGCACGGTATGAAGAAGGTTTCCGTCTTCGTCAAGGGCCCCGGCTCCGGTCGTGAGACCGCCATCCGCTCCCTCCAGGCTGCTGGCCTCGAGGTCTCGAGCATCCAGGACAAGACCCCCATTCCGCACAACGGCTGCCGCCCCAAGAAGCGTCGCCGCGTGTAACTGAAAGGATCGTATCAATATGGCAATCGACAGGACTCCTGTTCTTAAGCGCTGCCGTCAGCTCGGGATCGATCCCGCTGAGCTCGGTTACAGCAGCAAGAAGGAATCTATCCGTCAGCCCAAGCGCCGTCGCAAGGAATCTGAGTACGGCATGCAGCTGCGCGAGAAGCAGAAGGTCAAGTTCATCTATGGCGTTCTGGAGAAGCAGTTCCACGGCTACTTCAACAAGGCCCGCAAGATGAACGGCGTCACCGGTGAGAACCTCATGATCATCCTTGAGTCTCGCCTCGACAACGTCGTCTTCCGTCTTGGCTTCGCCCGCACCCGCAAAGAGGCTCGTCAGTCCGTCCGTCACGGTCACTTCACCGTGAACGGCAAGCGCGTGGACATCCCGTCCTACCGCGTCAAGGCCGGCGACGTCGTCGCTGTCGGCGAGAAGTTCCGTGACCTCCTCCCCATCAAGGAGGCCCTGATTTCCTCCGAGCGCTTTGAGGTCCCTGGCTGGCTCGAGGTCGATATCGAGAAGCTGTCTGGTAACGTGCTCGCTCTGCCGACGCGTGAGCAGATCAGCGGTGATATCAACGAGCAGCTCATCGTCGAGCTCTACTCTAAGTAGTCCATCCGGGCTGCTGAGGCTGGAGGTAATACATGTCAGAATTCATTAGGCCTCAGGTTCAGGTCGAAGAGATCAACGAGACGTCTGCTCGTGTCTCCGTCGAGCCGCTCGAGCGTGGTTACGGCGATACGCTGGGTAACTCCCTTCGTCGCGTTCTTCTGTCCTCGCTCGAGGGTGCCGCCGTCGAGGCTATTCAGATCGATGGTGCGCAGCACGAGTTCATGACCATCCCTAACATGGTCGAGGATGTCACCGACATCGTCCTGAATGTCAAGGGTCTTGTCTTCAGGGCTCTCGGCACGACCGACGAGGCGACCGCCACCATCTCGGTTGACGGCCCCTGCGAGGTCACCGGTGCGGACTTCTTTATTCCGTCCGAGTTTGAGCTGGTTAACCCCGAGCAGCACATCGCTACGCTCACCGAGGGTGGCCATCTCACCATGAGCATGCGCATCGGCTATGGCCGCGGCTATGTTTCTGGCGAGGCCAACAAGCGCGACAACGATCCCATCGGTGTGATCCACGTCGACTCGCTGTACTCGCCGGTTTCCCGTTGCGCCAAGCTCGTTGAGGCTTGCCGTGTCGGTCAGCACACCGACTACGACCGCCTTGTCCTCGAGATCGAGACCAACGGCTCCATCGCCCCGCGCGACGCCGTGGTCCAGGCTGCCAATATCATCAACCAGCATATGGCCGCCTTTATGAACCTTGCCGAGACCCCCGAGGTCGAGGAGGAGGCTTCGATCTTCGCTCCCGAGGTCACCAACGACAACGCCGAGCTGGACAAGCAGATCGAGGATCTGGACCTTTCCGTCCGTTCCTACAACTGCCTTAAGCGCGCCAGCATTCACTCGGTCCGTCAGCTCGTTGAGTTCTCGGAGAACGATCTGCTCAACATCCGTAACTTCGGTGTTAAGTCGATCGAGGAAGTGAAGGACAAGCTTGAGTCCATGGGCCTGAGCCTGAAGGCTTAATGCTTCGCATATTTGAGGAGAAACTAGACCATGCGTCACAACGTTAAGAAGGGCCTGAAGCTCGGCACCGATGCGAGCCACACCAAGGCCATGAAGAAGAGCCTTGCTAAGGCCCTCTTCGAGAACGACCGCATCAAGACCACCGAGACCCGCGCTAAGGCGCTGCGTTCGGTCGTCGATCCGATCATCACCTGGGCCAAGAAGGGCGACCTGCACTCTCGTCGTCTGGCTATCGCTAAGCTCGGCGATAAGCAGCTCGTTGCCGAGATCTTCGACAAGGCTGCCCAGGGTATGTGGCAGGACCGCAACGGCGGTTACACCCGCATCATGAAGCTCGGTAACCGTAAGGGCGACAATGCTCCCATCGTTATCATGGAGCTCGTCACCGAGCCTTGCACGCCTAAGGCCAAGAAGGCTGCTCCGGCCCCCAAGAAGGCCGCTGCTCCCAAGAAGGTCGAGGCTGTTGAGGAGGCTCCTGCTGAGGAGACCGCTGAGTAGACATTCCGTCTGCATAGGCTATATTCGAGGGGTACGTTCGCGTACCCCTCTTTTTTTGTCGCGATACCGTTACTTGTTTGTTGGGAGCGCCCATGACTGCGCCGTCTGATTTCAATTCGATTTCCGAGCTTGACGCCACGCTCGTATTTCGCGTGGCCTATGATGGCTCGTCGTATAGCGGATTTGCCGAGCAGCCGGGACAGACGACGGTTGCGGGTGAGCTACGTCGAGCTATCGAGACGCTGCTTCGCCGCCCGATCGATTTGACGTGCGCGGGGCGTACCGATGCCGGCGTTCATGCCGTGGCTCAGTACATCAGCGTGCCCGTAACGGACGCTGAGCTCGCGTGTACGCGCCGTAGGTGGCTGCGGGCCATGGATGCCCTGCTGCCCAAAGATATCGCCATCAACGAGGTCTACAAGGCTCGTAAGGGCTTTTCTGCGCGCTTTGACGCGCGCTCTCGCACTTACACCTATCGCATTGCCGATCGTGATGCGCGGCCTGTGCTGTCACGCGGTGCTGTGTGGTGGCATCGCTATCCCCTCGACGTCGATGCGATGGCGGCCGCCTGCCCTGCGCTTTTGGGCGAGCAGGACTTTAAAAGCTTTTGCAAGGTTGCCTCTGCCGTGGGCAAACCTACGCACCGCTGCGTAATGCGCGCCGAGTTTGGCCATGAGGTTGCGTTTGGCGAGGACGTCCTGACGTTTACCATCGAGGGCAATGCGTTTCTGCATTCGATGGTCCGTACGATCGTTGGCACGCTTGTCGAGATTGGCATGCATCGCCGTGAACCCGAGTGGATGCGCGAGGTCATCGATGCTTGCGACCGTACCGCTGCGGGCCCCACGGCTCCTGCCTGCGGCCTTACGTTTATGGGCGTGGATTACGATCCCGCCGAGCTTGTCGTGCTCGACTAGGGGAGGGCTCGACGCGTCGTGCGTCGGCACCTGTCATCTGTGGGCTGCGCGTGTGCAACATCTGTTCTTGGCGTGCAATACAACCGGTGTCTCATTGCTTTTATTGCCGGGGTGTACCATGAACCACGGTTTGATTCATTGCTGTCGAGAGGACGGATAACTTGGTTCGACGTGGCTCGCATCCGCGACTTTCGGTGATCCTTGTGGTAGAAGGTTCGCCCAGCTATGCGATGCGTGCGCTCGAGAGTATCCAGAACCAAGACCTCTACGATTTGCAGATTGTCGTTGTCTGCCGCGATGCTGCGCCCGGTGTGCGCCATTCGCTTCAAGTTGCTGCCGACAGGGACATCCATATTGATTTGATTGACGTCGAGGACGCGAAGCGCGGTGCTTGTCTTCGTGCCGGTTTTGCTGCCTCGCGTGGCTCTCAAATCATCGCTATGAACGCCGATGAGTGGTTTGCTCCGCAGGCCCTTTCCAAGATGGTCGATATCGCGTGCGATACTGCGGCAGACATTGTGCTCCCCTCGGTGTCGCTCGATCGCTACGATGCGCATCGCGAGCGTCATTCGCGCGTCTTGGATGCTGCCTCTATTGCCATAGAAGACGAGTCTTCTATGGTGACTGGGCTGCCCCAGTTGATTTTGGGCGGCCTAGTCGCTCAGACCTCTGGCGTGATGTATAGCCGTCCGCTGTTTGAGGCATGCCTTTTGTGCGACAAGGTGTTTCGCACAGTTGGGTTTATGGCGTGCGCGCTCTCGCGGGCGCAGTGCGTCTCCGGCTGCGGCGACGCTTGTTTCCACGCCGCGGCACCTAAGCTTACAGATGCCTTTGATCCCACCATGTATGCCAGGATATCCGATGACACTCGAGCGCTCGACGAGCTTGCGGACTCACTCTCGGAAGCAGATAGCGGTGGTCGGCTCAAGCTGGCAAGCCAAAAGTTCTACTTCGCCGGACTGGTCGCCTGCATCGAGAATTTGTGTCTGAGCCCGCATGGGGTGTCGTCAATCGAGCGCTCCGCCCGCATGCGTGATATGCTCGAGGCGCCTCGAACCCGTCAGATGGTCGCCGCGCTCAAGGATAACCATCGGGGACTCGGTCTGTTGTTTGGGCCGATCGCCAGCGCCAAGCCCGCGCGCTGCGTGATGTGTACGCATCTGGCAGCTTTTCTTAACCGGACGGGCGCAAAAACCGCCTAAACGGCTCATTTCGAAACAAATTTGCATAGAATTGTTTCGAAATGCGTTCTTATACACAAAAGCCTTCAAATAGCGTTAAACTATTCAATCACTGATTGATTTCTCCGCCATCTTTTGGAGAGAGGGTTTGTATGGCTAAAAAACGCAATGGGCGCCAGGATGCCATTAGAGATATTGTGCGCAATAAGGACGTCCGCACGCAGCGCGTGCTGGTCGATGAGCTCCGTGCTATGGGCTTTGATTGCACGCAGGCGACTGTCTCTCGCGATATTGCCGATATGGGGCTGCGTAAGCTCCCTGAGGGCATCTATGTTCTGGCAGAGGACCTGCACCTGCAGCGTATGGTTTCCGAGCTCGTTACGGGCGTTCTGCGTACCGATAATCTGGTTATGATCAAGGCTCAGCCTGGCACGGCTTCCGGCATCGCCGCCGCCGTTGATGCGGCAGAGTTGCCCGATGTGCTTGGCTCGCTTGCCGGCAACGATACGATTTTGGTCATTGCCCAGACGGCCGAGGACGGCGAGCGTCTTGAGGCGTTGATCAATAAGCTGAGCAATTCTCGCAAGTAGGCGTGCGGGTCGAGCGCTCGGCACTGCGCGCGCTGACATGGTGGCTTGTAAGGGGTATCGACGTTGGTCGGTACCCCCTTTTTTTGTTTGCCGGTATAAAGACCGCCCACCAGGTCGCTTTAAACTAAAAGGCCCCCGAGCAGTTTAATAAGCTGCTCGGGGGCCTTGTTGCTTATGGCTGGATGATTTCTAGCCGACCGTATCGTCAGGCGTGGGCGAGGGGTCGGGAGTGGGTGTAGGCGTAGGCGTAGGCGTGCCGCCATCGCCGCCGGTCGAACCACCAGTGGAGCCGCCCGTCGAGCCACCGGTCGTACCGGTGCCGCCGGTGGTGTCGCCGCCCGTGGTCTCGGTGGTCGTGGTCGTCGTGGTAGTCGTTGTAGTGGTGGTTTCCTCTTCGTCCTCGTTCTCGTCCTTGTCCTTGTCGTCGTTCTCCGTCTTCTTGGAGTTGTTGGTGCCGTAGAACTTCCAGACGCTGTTGTTCTTGTAAGTGGGCGCCGTTCCGGTCGCAAACTCCTCGCGCTCGGTACCGGTCAGAACGGTGTTCATAAACCGCTTAAAGACAGGCAGGTTGGTGCTGTCGCCCAGCAGGTCTGTGCCGTATTTTTGGATGGGGATCTCGCCCGCGGAATAGCCGGTCCACAGGGCGCACGCCAGCTGCGGGGTATAGCCGCAGAACCACAGGTTGGTGGTGTTGTCGGTGGTGCCCGTCTTGCCGGCATAGGGCTGGTTGACGCTCAGGGCACCGGCAGCACCCGTACCGCCGCCCTGCATGACGCCGGACAGAACATCGGTGACCGCGGCGGCCTCGCCCTCGGTAAGCACCTGTGAGGGATTGTCCGTGTGCTGGTACAGCACCGAACCGGTACGAGAGTCAATCTCGGTGATGGCGATCGGCTGGCGATAGTAGCCGCCGTTGGCAAACGTCGCGTAGGCGGCGGCCATCTCGAGCGGCGAGATCGAGCCGGTGCCGAGCGTCATGACGGGAACGTCCTCGATGTTGTCCTTGGCGGGATCGATGCCGAGCTTTTTGACGAGCGAGATGATCTTGCTGTTGCCGACGGCTTCCGCCACCTGGATGTAGCCGGTGTTGGAGGAGTATGCCGTCGCCTGCTTAAGCGTGATGTTGCCATAGCTATGGTTGGCGTAGTTTTGGACCTCGGTCGTGGTGCCCTTGGCCTTGAGCGGCGAGTTGCAGTTGAGGGTGACGTTGGGGTTCATGCCGTTTTGGATGGCAGTTGCCAGCGTAAAGGCCTTAAAGGTGGAGCCGACGGGACGCTTAGCCGTGGCATGGTTTACGTGGTTCTCGTCGGCGTTGTAGTCGTAGCCGCCCACCATGCACTTGATGTAGCCGGTCTTGGGATCGACGACGACCATGCCCATGTCCAGGCCGTCGAGCGAGAGCGTGTCGAGCTGCTCGCGGACGGCATTTTCTGCCACCTGCTGCATCGTGGGGTCGATGGTGGTCTTGACGGTCAGACCGCCCTTAAAGAGCACGTCGGTCGAGAACTCCTGCTCCAGCAGCTGCTTAACATAGGCGACAAAGTAGGGCTGCGAGTATACGTCGACGCCGCTGCCCGAGATTTCGGTCACGTTGAGGGTGATGGGCTCGGCCTGTGCGGCATCGTGCTCCTCCTGCGTAATGTGGCCCAGGCGCAACATGTTGTCGAGGACCTTGTTGCGGCGAGACAGTGCCAGATCGGGATTGACCGTGGGGTCGTACTGCGAAGGCGAGTTGGGAAGGCCGATCAACAGCGCGGCTTCGCTCAGGGTGAGGTCGGCGGCGCTCTTGGACAGGTAGGTCTCGGCTGCGGCCTCGATGCCGTAGGCGCCGTGGCCGTAATAGATGGTGTTGAGGTACATCATGAGGATCTCGTCTTTGGAGTACATGTCCTCCATCTTGACGGCGATGTAGGCCTCGCGCACCTTACGCTCGATGGTCGAGTCGAACTGCTCCTCCTGCAGAATGGTGTTGCGCACCAGCTGCTGGGTGATAGTCGAGGCGCCTTCGTGCCCGCCGCCGAGGGTTGCCACCGCAGCACGCGCGATACCCCACAGGTCGATACCGCCGTGCTCGTAGAAGCGCTCGTCCTCGACGTCAACGGTGCCCTGCAGCACGTAGGGGGAGACCTCGTCCTTGGTGATGGACTTGCGGTTTTGCGTGTAGAAGCTCGCGATCTTGTTGCCGTTGCAGTCGACGATCTCGGTGGGCTCGCTCACCAGATACGCGTTGGCGTCGGTGTAGTCGGGCAGATCGGACAGCCAGCGGTTGACGTTGCCGACCATGCCGATGCCAAATGCCACGCCCGCAATCAGCAGAAAGCCCAAAAACGAGAGCAGGATTATGGGCAGAGCATGCGTCTTTGAACGGCTGCGTCCCTGTCGTTGGCGAGGACCCATATATTGACCTCCAGGTATGTCGTGCCGGACGGTGGATGTGCCGTCGGGGCAGGATGGACATAAGTTATTACACGATAAACCAAACGGGGCGCGCGAGGCCTCGTGTATGCTGGAAGACGGCATTTTTCAGAGTGAATGCATACCTTGGTAAGGAGTTTGCCGATGGCGATTCGGGCGATGGGGCCGAGCGGACAATACGAGACTGGATTGGATGCTGCCGGTGCGGCGCTGCCCGAGCTGCTGGCGCCGGCGGGCGGGCTCGACCAGATGCTTGCGGCCATCGCCGCGGGTGCCGATGCCATCTATGCGGGGTTGGGCGGCTTTAACGCCCGCGTGAGCGCGCATGGCTTTACGGATGACGAGTTTGCGCGCGGCTGCGCCGTGGCGCATGCCCATGGCGTGCGCGTGTACGTGACGCTCAACGTGTTCGTGTTTGACGATGAGTTATCCGACGCGGTGGCGTTGGGAGCTCATGCACTGGAGCTGGGCGCCGATGCTCTGATTGTCGCCGATGTCGGGTTGGCCTGCGCGCTGCGCGCGGCGATTCCCGGGGTCGAGATTCACCTGTCCACGCAGGCGGGCGCTCATAGCGAAGGCGCCGTGCGGCTTGCCGCCGATGGGCTGGGGGTCGAGCGCGTGACGACGGCACGCGAGCTGACGGTCGACGAGATTGCGGCGCTATGTGCCACGGGCGTGCCCATCGAGGTATTCTGCCACGGTGCGATTTGCATCGGCTATTCGGGGGCGTGCGAGTTCTCGGCCCTGCGGCGTGGGCGCTCGGCGATGCGCGGCGACTGCACGCAGCCGTGCCGTCTGGCGTACGACCTGGTGGACGAGGCTGGACAGAGCGTTGTCGTCGTCGAGGGAGATCGCCTGCTGTGTCCGCGTGACTATCTGGGTATTGCGCATCTGCCCGAGCTTGTAGATGCCGGCGTGGCGTCGCTCAAGATCGAGGGGCGCATGAAGAACCCCGATTACGTATTCAACGTGGTGCGGGTGTGGCGCCGGGCACTCGATATGCTGTGCGACGGCGCATGGGACCCCGATGCCGTGGAAGAGCTTGAGCGCGAGCTGGGGAGGTCGTTTAACCGTGGGTTTACCGATGCGTACCTGCGAGGGCGTTCGGGTGCCGAGCTGATGAGCTTTGAGCGCGCAATTAACCAGGGCGTGCGCGTGGGGCGCTTGGTCGCTGTGGGCCACGAAGAGGTGACCGTTGAGCTCGACGCCGCCGTGGCGGCGGGTGACACGCTCGAGATTCGGTTCTATCCGGGTGCCGACGCGCGTCCCGATGTGCCCAAGCGCTGGCCGCAGGTGCCCTGCCCGGTGGATGCCGCAGCGGGGAAGCGCGTCGTCGTGCATTGCAAGCGTAAGGTGGACACGGGCTGCGAGGTGTACCTGATTCGCAGCGCCGGCGTGTTGGATCAGACGGCGGCGGTGTTGGAGCGCATGCGGGCCGAAGCGGATGCGATTGCGCCCGTTGCACGTGCCGTTGAGGTACTGCCCTTTGAGGACGTTGCGGTGGATGGCGGTGCGTCGACGGAGTTGGTGGAGTGCGCGGCTCCCGCTCGCATGGTTTTTGCTTGGCAACTGATGGATGCCGACCCGCGCGGAGAACTCGATTTGTCCGACGCCGTTGTGGTGCTTGACGAGGTGTGCCGCACGGGTGACGCTGACCGGACCCGCTCACTGATACAGCGTGCCGGTCGCGTCGTCTGCCGCAACCTGGGACAGGTGGTGATCGCTCGCGAGCTGGGCGTGACGTTTGACGTGGCGGCGCCGGTGTTCTGCGCGAATCGGGCCACGCTTACCTGGCTGCGCGGACTCGGTGCGGGGCGGGTGTACTTGCCGGCCGAGTTGCTCGGCAATGATGCGGATCGTATTGCCGAACTGGCTGCTGAACCCGGCGTCTGGGGTCCGGTCGACGCCGACCGTCCCGAGCTTATGGTGTGCGAGCACTGCCTGCTGACCGCCGAGGGCGTCTGCGCCACCGATGCGACGGGACAGGTCCGTTGCCGCGACTGCTTGCGTCGTCGGCAGGCACGCTATCTGGTCGAGCGTGACGGTACACGTCTGCCAGTTGCCATTGACGCATGCGGCAGGACGAGGATTTTCCTGTCGTAGGTGCCGCGTCGCGTCAGTTTGTTATCATAAGAGAGTTTATGGACTTCCAGCACCGCCGTTTTCGGCGAGGGTGCTATAGCAAAAGGAGGATACCCAATGCTGTCTGTTGACGAGCAAATGCGTATCATCACCTCGGGCGCCGCGCAGATCGTTCCCGAGGCCGACCTTCGCAAGAAGCTTGAGAAGGGCGAGCCCCTCAACATCAAGCTCGGCGTCGACCCCACCAGTCCCGACCTGCACCTGGGCCACGCCGTGCCGCTGCGCAAGATGCGTCAGTTCCAGGACCTGGGCCACAACGTCACCCTCATCATCGGCAACGGTACCGCGTTGATTGGCGACCCTTCGGGCAAGAATTCTACCCGTCCGCAGCTTTCGCAGGAGCAGATCGAGGCCAATGCCGAGACCTACGTGAGCCAGGCCATGAAGATCCTGGATCCCGAGAAGACCACCATCGTGCACAACGGTGACTGGATCCTTTCGATGGACCTGGCCGGCCTGCTGCAGGTATGCTCCAAGTTCACCGTCGCCCGCATCCTTGAGCGCGACGACTTTACCAAGCGCTACCAGTCTCAGACGCCGATCGCCCTGCATGAGTTCCTGTATCCCGTGATGCAGGCCTTTGACTCCGTGCAGATCAAGGCCGACGTGGAGATGGGCGGCACCGATCAGCTCTTCAACCTGCTCGCCGGCCGTGAGCTCATGGAGAAGATGGGCATGGAGCCGCAGATCGCGCTCACCATGCCGCTGCTCGAGGGCACCGACGGCGTACGCAAAATGTCCAAGTCCTATGGCAACTACATCGGCCTGACCGACGCGCCCAAGGACATGTTCGGCAAGACCATGTCCATCCCCGACGAGATGATCGGTAAGTACTATCGTCTGGCCAGCTCGCTCACCCCGGCCGAGGTCGACAAGATCGACGCCGCCCTGGCCGACGGCTCTGCCGATCCCTATGAGCTCAAGCGCGCTCTGGGTCGCGACCTGTGCGACACCTACCACGGCGCCGGTGCCGGCGACGAGGCTCAGGCCGAGTTCGACCGCGTGTTCAAGGAGGGCCAGCTCGCCGACTTCCCCGAGAAGCACGTTGAGCTGACTGTTAACGACGAGGGCCAGATCTACCTCGCCGGCCTGCTCAAGGACTTGGGTCTTTCGGCGAGCGCCGGCCAGGCTCGGCGCGATATCGACGGCGGCGGCGTCAAAATCAACGGCAAGGCCGTGGCTCCCAAGAGCTACAACATCGATCCCAGCGCCCTCAAGCTGGGCGACACCCTCTCCGTGGGCAAGCGCAAGGGCTTTAAGTTGGTTTAGTTACGCGGTTTTACCAAACCGCGTAACGACTCGACGCTGCGCGGGCCGCATTTGGACAATCTGACGTTCAACTTCAAGGGCGCGACCAGAAGGTCAGCGCCCTTTCGTTTCACGTCACCTTGTCTCAAATGCGGCCCGCTCGCTGTCGTTGCCAAAACATCGGCGCTTCCGTTGTTGGCACTTGGGGACGTTCCTTTTGTGCCGGCACTTTGGGACACTCCTTGTCATTGGTGCAAAGCAACCTCTCCTCATTGCACCAAGTGGCGGATGCCATTAAGCGGAGAGGCGTATTGTTGACCCATCGTTTGGGCATACAATGGCTATTGGCTTGCTGCGGTGAAGGTCTGTCCGCTCCGCAGCTTTTTTCTACGGTTAAAGGAGTATGTATGTCCGTTGAGGTCATGAGGTCTGTGATCGATGCTGCCGAGGGACGCGTGCCCGTCGACACGCTGTTTACCAATGCGCAGATTGTCGACGTGTATGGCCAGCGTGTGGCGCCCGGTAGCGTTGCCGTCAAGGACGGTGTGATCGTCGGCGTGCTCTACGATGGTCGCGACGATGCCGCTGGTACCTACGAGGCAACTGAGGTCATCGACTGCCAGGGTCGCTATCTCGCTCCCGGTTTTATTGACGGGCATCTGCATATCGAGTCTTCGAACATCCGTCCCGCCGAGTATGCTCGCATGGCCGCGACGCGCGGTACTACCACCGCCATTGCCGACAGCCACGAGATTGCCAATGTTGCCGGTCTCGACGGCTTGCGCTTTATGATCGAGGATGGCCGCCGCGCACCCATCTCCATCAAGTACATGATGCCTTCGTGCGTGCCCGCGCTGCCCGACGAGCAGGCCGGTGCCGTTATTTCGGCTGCCGATATGCAGGCGTTTTTTGCCGAGCATCCAGGCGATGTCTTTGGTCTGGGCGAAATGATGAACTTGCCGGGCGTCTTTATGGCCGACCCCGAGACCTGTGCTCGCATCGATGCTGCCAACCAGACGCCGTCCAAGCAGGTTGACGGCCACGCGCCGCTCGTTGCCGGTAAGGACCTCAACGCCTATGCCGCAGCGGGCATTATCGCCGACCACGAGTCGACGATTCCCGAGGAGGCGCTCGACAAGCT
>UQKV01000030.1 GCA_900541665.1 uncultured Collinsella sp. | reverse complement strand
CATAGGACTGGTAGATGTGGACGGGCATAACTTCCCGAACATAGCGCTGATGAAACTCTCGGCATGGCACAAGCGCCGGGGCGATACGGTGGAGTTCGCCGATCCCGCGGCGAGGCGTTATGACAAGGTCTATATGTCGAAGGTCTTTACCTTTTCGCGCGATTGTACGGATCGCTACGACTGCGAGGTCGTGCGTGCCGGGACGGGTTACAGGGACTATGCGACGATTCTTCCCGAAGAGATCGAACATATATGCCCGGATTACTCGCTTTATGGGGTCAAAGAAGCCTATGGGTTTCTGACGCGCGGATGCGTGAACCGCTGTTCGTGGTGCGTCGTGCCCTATAAGGAAGGTGAAGTCCGGGCACACGCTGACATCGAAGAATTCCTCGACGGGCATAAGCATGCTGTACTGCTCGACAACAATGTCTTGGCTTCGGAGTGGGGACTTATGCAGATCGAGAAGATCGTCGACATCCAGCTCGCCGACGTCCGCGCGCGTCTGGCCAAGGAGCGCATGACGCTTGCCATCACCCCGGCGGCCAAGCAGATGCTCGCCGTGGGCGGCCTGGACCCGGTCTTTGGCGCTCGTCCGCTCAAGCGTCTGGTCCAGCGCGAGGTCGTGGATGCCATTGCCGCCGCTATTATCGACGGCACGGTGCGCGAGGGCGATCAGGTGACGGTCGATGTCGACAAGGACGGCGGCTTTACCGTCGCGTGCGACAACACGCCGGCGGCCACCTACGAAGTTCCCGACGCCGAGTAGATTTTGGGCCGGCTTTAAACCGCCCCTCATCGCAAAACGCCAAGGGCGGCGGATCCAATCGGGTCCGCCGCCCTTTTTCGTGCGACAATCGATGATGCCGAACGGATGCGATGTAAGGAGCTATGCAGATGAAAGACGAGATCAAGACAAGCGCGCCGGCGCCCAGGCCCACGTCCAAACCGGCGCCCAAGCCGCGCGACCCCTACATCCGTGCCGAGAACGAGGACGATGACGGTTACGACCCCTACAGCGACCGACGCCCCGAGCGTGAGCCGATGTTCGAAGCTGACCCGTGGCGCTAATTGCATCAAGTAGCTAATTTGGCGATGATTTTCTGGGACGGGGTAGTCAAAAAAGTCCCGTCCCAAATCGACTGCCCAGGGAGTCGCATTCGAGCTTGGTTGTCCTCTCAGCCACTCGGCATCCTTCGAGCAGAAATAGTGAAAAACTTGCTTAAGTGTTAATCAAGTCAGACATAATCTTGCTCTCTAATTAATCAAGAACCGCTATAATTTTGATTAGCTAGAGAGCAAGATTGGAGAATCATGGCATTCAACGACTTGATCGCCCAGAAAATAAAGGACTTTGAACAGCAGGGGGTTCCGCAGGTCTTTGAGCGAGACCTTGATCTAGGAAACCCACAGGAGCCAAAGCGCGACAACATCGTAAATGTGATTGTGGGGGCCCGCCGTTGTGGAAAGACGTATCGCTTGTATCAGGAGATGCGGCGGCTTCAGAGCCGGGGCGTCGAGCTTGACCGGATGCTTTACTTCAATTTTGAGGATGAGCGCTTGCGCCCGTATGAGCCATCGCTGCTGGCGGACGTGCTCGACACGTTCTATGCGCTGTATCCTGCTGCTCGAACCGAGGGCGCTTACATTTTCTTTGACGAGATCCAAGAAATTCCCGAATGGGGTGCGTTTCTGCGGCGTGTAGTCGATACGGAGAAAGCGACCGTCTATGTGACGGGATCTTCTTCTAAGATGCTGTCCTCAGAACTTAAGAGCGAGTTCAGGGGTCGTTCTCTTGTGCGAGAGCTTTTTCCGTTGAGTTTTTCGGAATACGTTCGATATAAGACGGGGAGTGTTCCCGAGCCAGATGCGACCTTTTCCCCGAGCGATGCAGCGCTGCTTCGACATCATCTGATCGGGTATCTTGAACGAGGGGGATTCATCGCGACACTTGAGCAGACGCCTGCAGACGCGATTCAGCTGCTACAGGAATATGCTTCGCGAACGGTCGCCATGGACGTCGTTGAACGGTACGACGTCAAGAACCCTCGCCTGGCATCGCTGTTCTTGACGCGGTGTATGGCATCTTCGGGACGAGAGCTGTCAGTGAACAAAGTGTACAACGAGTTCAAGAGCAGACAGATACCCGTCAGCCGTAATTCGCTCAGCGATTTGCTTGAGTATTATGAGGACGCCTACCTGTTATTTTCTGTGCCGGAGTTCACGCGTTCACTGGCAAATAACATGCGGTCTGCGTCTAAGGTCTACGCTGTCGACCCTGCGATGTTTGGAGCATTCTCTCCCGCATCGGCATTGGACCAGGGCCAGAGGCTCGAGACCGCAGTGTTCAATGCGCTAAGAAGAAGGACTCCCGCGGTGAGGACCGGCTCGGTCTGCCGCCTGCTAATCAAAGAGAAGAGCAAAAGCCATGAGGTGGACTTTGTGGCTGGGGACGCGCTTCTCATGCGGGCTTATAGCCTGATTCAGGTGAGTGCGGATATGGCAAGTGAGAAAACGCGCGAGCGCGAAATTGCCGCGCTTGATGCCTCGATGACCCAGTTCGATCTTGGCGAGTCGGCAATCGTTACCATGGATGAACAGACCGATATTCCATGCGAGCATGGTGTGGTACACGTTGTGCCCGCATGGAAGTGGCTCCTTGCCTAATCATCTATGGACCTGTGGGGTCAGGACCTCCTGGCTCCTTCATCACGGTTGGGGAGCACCTTGCTGCGCCCGGCTAGTCCTGGGCCTTGATGCTCGGCAGGAGAATCTGGGCGAGGTAGTCGGTCTCGAGTTTGGTCGCGGCGTCGGCTTTGCCGTCTTTGCCGACCAGTACGTTCTTGATCTGGCTATAGGTGTAGCGGTTACCGGTCGTGAGCTCGACAAGCTCAATGGCCGTGTCCATGGGGTAGGTTGACACGGGATTCTGCGTCCGTCCGTTGATGGTCTGGGGCACCACGTACGGATAGACGGGGCCGCTGGCATAGACGGTATAACCGTTGCCTAGATTGGCCGCACCCAAAACCGTATCGCCCTCATCGGGCGTAGAGCTCTCGCCCTCGCGCACCGCGACGAGCGTCACAATCGGCGTATCGCTGTCGCCGGCAAGATAGATGCATAGCGTGCTGCCATTTTGCCAAGTCTCGACCTTGCCGTACCACTCGACGGGGATATCGAGCTGGTAGAGGTCGGTTGCCTTGTGGCGGGCGTCGGCATCACGGGCCGCCTGTGCCTTTTGCGCGCTCACGGCATTGACGGCGGCGTCGCGCCGCGCGGTTGCCGCCTGCTGGAGTACTTTGGCAGCCGCGGCGGAGCTCGCGCCTCCCTCCTCGGCATATTTGGCGGCGGCATCGATCTGGTCGTCGGTTACCGTGTCGGCCGAAGGCACCTTGAGCTTAAAGGCGGCCTGGCTGCTTAGGTCCTGTCCGTCGCTCTTGATCGTGACCTGCGCCTTGGTGGTCGGGACGGTATAGATGGTGCCGTCGGCCGCGATGGGGGAGGCAGCGATGGAGAGCGTGTAATCGCCGGGCAGCAGTTTGATGCCGCGGCCGTGCTCGTCAACATAGAGCGTTTCGCTCACGGATGAGCCATCAGCGTCCTGACCGCTCACCTGTACGGGAATCTTGGAGCCGGTGGAACAGTCGAGGCCCGCGGCATGCACGCCAATCTGCACCGACATCATCGTGTGGGCATTGGCGGCGACAGCGGCAGCCTGCTCTTGCTGATATCCGTTCCAGGCAGCATAGCCTGCGCCGCCGGCGACAAGCGCAGCGACCACAGCGCCGGCGACCATTAGATTGCGGCGCTTGGGCGACATCTTGCGATGGCGGACCTCGGCCTCGCGTGCCGAGGGGACGGACGGAAGGGGAATATCGCCCATGGCGATGGTCTCGTCCACGGCTGGTGCGGAACCCAGGCCAGGAAGCTCGCGGGTCAGCGAATCCTCGGCCGGCAAGCTGTCGAGCAAGACGGTTTCCTCGCCCGTGTCGGATCCGGGCTGGTCGTCGGCCTCGCTATCGTCCTCTTCGGCTTCGTCAGGAGTGTCTTTGGCGTCGCTGCCTTCGTCCTCAGTGTCTTCGTGCGCCTCGTCCTGCGCGTCGACGATCGAATCGCTAAACGAGAGCTCGTCTAGCGCGATCCGGTCAAGGCTCTCCAGGGCTTCGGCACATGCTTCCGCATCCTGGGCCGCATCCTCGCGGCCATACGTCTCATCGCTCATATATCCCCCAATGCAATATCGGCTCAACACTGTACCCAAAAATGGAGCCATATAAAGCGCATACGAAATATAAGATCCGATTTAACCCGAGCGCATCGTTCAGTCGCATCCTCGCGGCAGCAAAAAGCCCCCGGAACGCGAACGAATCACATTCCGGGGGGCCCTGCAATGCGTTGAGTTGCGCGGAGCCGGTTATGCGGCTTCGTACTCAAGCAATGTTTGCGTCAGGCGCGTTACTCGGCGTGCGCGTAATCAACCTTGGCGCGGCGAGCGGTGGCCTTCTCCCAGTCGCTGGTGCCCTCAAAGACATCCTGCTTGTAGGGATTGCGGCCGAGCTTCTTGGCACGGTAGGCGATGTAGATGATCGCGGCGACGTTGGCGATCAGCGCGGCGACCGAGACCGCGGTAGCGGCGCCGGGGTCGAGCGTGGAGTGGGTCACAAAGATGGACTCCTCCTGGAAGTACGGGAACACCTGGGCAAACATGCACCAAATGGCCAGCGTAAAGGCGCGGTTCTGGATCCAGCCGCCCTTGTTCCAGATAAAGGCGGCGACGGTGGGCGCCAGCAGCAGCGCAAAGCCGCAGAACCAGGAGTGGGTGGGCAGGCAGTTGTAGGTGTAGCAGAAGTTCCAGATATCGTAGGCAATGATGTAGACCCAGGTCATGTCGGGCCACAGCATGTCGGTCTTGTCCTCGGAGGCGTAGACGCTCCACCAACCGGTCATGCAGAAGATGTTGATGAGACCGGCGATGCCGTTGAACACGTTGTTCCAGCCGGCCAGCTGCGTAGCACCTTCGGAGGTGACCCAAGTGGACTGACCCAGGACAAAGAAGTGATAGGCGCTCTCAAAGTCGGACACGACGGCGATCATGATGTTGATGGCGACGATCACAAACGGCCACGCGCGGAACCAATGCGCCTTGCCGATCTTGCCCCACTGGTACTTAATGGCAATGAAGCCCCAGCAACCGGCCAGCGCCGCGTACACCTTGGCGTAGTGGAACCAGCTGTTCTGGTACACATGGGTGGGGTTGGTGAGCGCCCACTCGGCACCCTGCGAAACGCCCACGGCGATAGCGATGCAGTAGATGGTCATGGCCAGCGGAGCCACGCCAAAGATGATTGCCGCGCCCAGCTTGGTGCGGCGGCCGACCTCGTTGAGCACGATCAGGCCAATAAAGACCATGGCCCAGCCGGCCCAGTGGATAAGGGTATCGCTACCCCAAACATCGAACAGCATGCTGCTCTCCTTTCACACGCCCGCGGCCCCTCTTCTGATCGCGGGCAGTTTGGCCAAATGTCGTCAGTTCTGGGGCATGCGCTCCGGATACTTGGCGGTATAGCCCTCGATGTGGAGTGTCGAGGCGATGATCTCCTTGACCGTCTCGTCGGGCACATCGGGGTGCGTGCGGATATACATCAAAAGACCCATGATGAGGGTGTAGAACGTTTCGTAGACATGGTCGATGCGCAGCTCGTGATGGGCGACAAAATCCACCACGGTGGTGTCGCAGATGTACTGGGCCACGCGCTGAACCACATTGTGCAGAAAGCCGCCGTAGAGTGCGCCGCTGTTGGAGGTCAGAGTGTGCGGCAGTTCGTGGCCGCTGGCGACCAGACGCTTAAAGAGCGGGGCGACGGTGTCGAGCGCGCCCTCGATATCGCCGACGGTGCGGCCGGCGTTCCACTGCTCGAGTTCGGAGATAAAGCCGTCGATCGCCTCGTCCATGACAGCGGTGACGGCGGCGTCCATGTCGGCAAAGTAGTGGTAGAACAATGAACGCGTGCAGCCGGCTCGTTTGGTCACGGCCGATACCGATAGGTGGGACACGCCCAACTCGGAGCTTACGGTGCGCACGGCATCGAGGATTTCGCGACGGCGTTCGTCGCCCGTCAGGCGCTTTGCCGCGCTATCGGATGCAGGGACGGCATCGACCACAGAGGTATCTGCTGCGTTGTTGCCCATGTTTTGCCGCCTTTCATCCTCTTTTGCCTGACCGTTCGCCTAACAGTCTTGAATATTGTTGACGGTTCGTCAATACTATTTTTGACACAATGTCAACAATGGTGGGTGAACGGCATGGGGGCATGCCCGGCCTGCAAAAAAAGAGGGGCGCTGCGGCCTTGTCGTGCTGCGGCAAGAGAAGGGACAACCATGATTCTCAACGGACCGGGAATTAGCTACACCGAGCCCGATATCGGTTCGGAGTTCGTGCCGCCGCTGCCGGAGCATCCGCGCGAGGCCATCGTCAAGCTGTGCGAGCACTGCACCAACCGTCTGCTGCATCGCGACGAGCTGCTGGGCTACGAGTACTGGTCGTTTGCCGAGGCCGCAACCGACGAGCAGGCCGAGGTGCTCTGCAAGATGAAGATGCGCCGTCCCTATACGCTGCCCGAGATGGTCAAGCTCACCGGCATGCCCGAGGCCGATATCGAAAAGATGCTCGACGATATGAGCTACACGGGCCTGCTCGAGTACAACTGGGAAAATCCCGAGCGCGCCAAGCAATGGGTGCTGCCCATGCTGGTGCCGGGTTCTGCCGAGTTCCTCAACATGCGCGTGAGCCAGCTCGAGGAGCATCCGGTCTATGCCAAGTTCTTTGAACAGGCATCCAAGGGCCCGCTGTCCAAGGCTACGCCGATGGTGCCGCCCGGAGGCGCCGGTATCGGCATGCACGTCATTCCGGTCGAGAAGGCCATTGACGCCGCGAGCACGTCGGTGCCGATTGAGCATATCGAGCATTGGCTCGACAAATACGATGGCAAATATGCCGCTAGCACCTGCAGTTGCCGCGCGAGCCGTCGCGTGATGGGAGAGGGCTGCGCCGACGACCCGGCCGATTGGTGCATCGCCGTGGGCGATATGGCCGACTACGTGGTCGAGACCGACCGCGGCCATTACGTGACGCGCGACGAGGTTTACGACATCCTGCGCCAGGCCGAGGACAACGGCTTTGTGCACCAGATCACCAACATTGACGGTGAGAACAAGATCTTCGCCATCTGCAACTGCAACGTCAACGTGTGCTACGCCCTGCGCACCTCGCAGCTGTTCAACACGCCCAACCTGTCGCGCTCGGCCTATGTTGCCAAGGTCGAGAAGGACAAGTGCGTGGCCTGCGGTCGCTGCGTTGAGGTGTGCCCGGCCGGCGCCGCCAAGCTGGGCCAGAAGCTCTGCAGCAAAAAGGCCGGCGGACAGGTGCCCGAGTATCCGCGCCAGGAGCTGCCCGATGCCACCAAGTGGGACCACACCAAGTGGTCGCCCAACTACCGCAACGACAACCGCATCGAGACGCATGAGTCCGGCACCGCGCCCTGCAAGACGGCCTGCCCCGCGCACGTTGCCGTTCAGGGCTATCTGAAGCTTGCGGCGCAGGGCCGCTATGACGAGGCGCTGGCGCTCATCAAGCGCGAGAACCCGCTGCCCGCTATCTGCGGCCGTGTGTGCAACCGCCGCTGTGAGGATGCCTGCACTCGCGGCCGTGTGGACGCCGCCGTGGCTATCGACGAGGTCAAGAAGTTCATTGCCCAGCGCGATCTGGACGCCGCGACCCGCTATGTCCCGCCTGTGGTGACCCCGACGCGTGCCGGCGGCTTCGACCAGAAGATCGCCATTATCGGTGCCGGCCCGGCCGGTCTGTCCTGCGCTTTCTATCTGGCCGAGAAGGGCTACAAGCCCGTCGTATTCGAGAAGAATGAGCGCCCGGGCGGCATGCTCACCTACGGTATTCCCAGCTTTAAGCTGCAGAAGGATGTTATCGAGGCTGAGGTCGAGGTCATTCGCCTGATGGGTGCCGAGTTCCGCTATGGCGTGGAGGTCGGTCGCGATGTGACGCTCGACGAGCTGCGCGAGCAGGGCTTTAAGGCCTTCTACGTGGCCATTGGCTGCCAGGGCGGCCGCCTTGCCGGCATTCCGGGCGAGGATGCCGAGGACGTGACCGTGGCCGTCGACTTCTTGCGCGAGGTCAACAGCGGCAAGATCGACGCGCTGCCCGGCCGCACCATCGTGGTGGGCGGCGGCAACGTGGCTATCGACGTCGCGCGCAACGCCTGCCGCCTGGGCTCCGAGCACGTTGAGATGTTCTGCCTGGAGAGCGAGGCGCAGATGCCCGCCAGCGAGGAAGAGCGTTGCGAGGCCATCGAGGACGGCGCGCACATCAGCTGCGGCTGGGGTCCCAAGGAGGTTCACCTGGACGAGGCCGGTCATGTGTGCGGTATCACCTTCAAGCGCTGCACGCGTGTCTTTGACGACGAGGGCCGTTTTGCGCCCGAGTACGACGAGAGCGATCTGCGCCGTGTCGATGCCGACCGCGTCGTCATGTCGATTGGCCAGTCCATTGTGTGGGGCGACCTGCTGGCTGGCTCCAAGGTGGAGCTTGGCCGCGGCCAGGGTGCCCTTGCCGACCCCCAGACCTACCAGACCGCCGAGCCCGACATCTTTGTGGGCGGCGACGTCTATACCGGTCCGAGCTTTGCCATCGACGCCATCGCCGCCGGCCACGAGGCTGCCGTGTCCATCCATCGCCTTGTGCAGCCGGGCTCCACGCTCACCATCGGCCGCAACCAGCGCCGCTACACCGCGCTCGACCGCGACGACGTTGTGCTCGAGGGCTACGACAACGCGAGCCGCGAGGTTGCCCACGTTGACCGCGAGCGCGAGAAGGCCGCGCCGTTTAGCGAGTACGTCGAGACCTTTACCGAAGAGCAGGTGCGCGCCGAGACCGCCCGTTGCCTGGGTTGCGGTGCCTCGATCGTCGACCCCAACAAGTGCATCGGCTGCGGCTTGTGCACCACCAAGTGCGCGTTCGACGCCATCCATCTGGATCGCGACCGCCCCGAGTGCTCAACGATGGTCAAATACGAGCAAAAGCTCCCGAGCCTCGGCAAGTATGCCCTCAAGCGTGCGATTAAAATTAAGTTCGGTCGTAAATAGGTAACCATGGCGGGTAAGGGGACGGCGCAGACTAGATTTCGCCGTCCCCTTGCTTTGAGTGTGCATCGAATCAACCTCTGCAGAAAGGGTTTCGACTTGCATGAATTAGGGATTGTGTATCACATTATTCGCGATGTTGAGAACGTGGCGCGTGCCAATGGCGTGCGTCGCGTTTCGAGCGTGACGTTGCTGCTGGGCGAAGTCTCGGGCGTCGTTCCCGACTTGCTGCTTGACGCTTGGCGCTGGGCGGCAGATAAAAAGTCCATCACTGAGGGTGCGGAGCTTATCGTGGAGTCCGTCGAGGCCGTGACGCATTGCGAGGCGTGCGGCCGCGACTATGCGACAGTCGAGCATGGCAAGACCTGCCCCCATTGCGGCAGCGGCGAAACATATCTGCTGCAGGGCCAGGAGGTCATGATCAAGCAGATTGAGACCCCCGACGAGGACCCGGCAGACGCTGCCCCCGACGGCCCTTCTGACGTCCCCGATGCTGTCGACGCCGCCAACCCCCTCCACATCGTCTAGGATCCCCTATAAGTTGCGGTGAAATAGTTCCTAAATCCAGCCTTCTGGCTCTTAAACAAGAACTATTCCACCGCAACTATTTTGAGTTGTTTCGTAGAACATAAGTCACGATAATAGTCAAGTCATGTCTGTTTAAACAAAATAGCGGCAGGATAAGCGCATTCGCGCTTGCTTAAAACCAATATTAATGAACAGCCTGTTTGTATCTGTGAAATGCATGGCTTGATGAGCGACGCCTTGGCGTGTAGTGAGTCAAAAAGCAGTAAAGTAATCAACTTGTAACAAACCTAGACGTTTAAACAAATAAACCAACCTTTTGCGAATTTAGCTATAATTCCACAAACCAAACAGGTATACTTCCTTAATGTCGTGTAGGAAATACGTAGACAAAAAGGAGGTTATGTGATGGTAAGTATTGTTCTTGCTAGCCACGGGGACTTGGCTGCTGGAATCAAGCAGACGGGCTCGATGGTCTTTGGCGATCAGCCGTCTGTAGCCGTGGTCTCGCTCGAGCCGAGCATGGGCCCCGACGACTTCCGTGCCAAGGTCGAGGAAGCAATCGCTTCCTTCGAGGACCAGGAGCAGGTGCTCTTCCTCGTTGATCTGTGGGGCGGCACGCCGTTCAACCAGATCAGCGGACTCATCGAGGGCCACGATTCCTGGGCTATCGTCACCGGTGTCAACCTGCCTATGCTCATCGAGGCATATTCGCAGCGCTTTGACGCAAAGAACACTGCACATGCGATCGCAAAACATCTCGTGACTGAGGCTAAGGCTGGCGTGCGCGTCAAGCCCGAGTCTCTGGAGCCCGAGGAGAAGAAGCCGGCTACGGCCGCCGCTGCTCCTGCAGGCGCCATCCCTCCGGGAACGGTTATCGGCGACGGGCACATCAAGATTGCCCACGTCCGTATCGACACCCGTCTGCTGCATGGTCAGGTGGCCACCACGTGGACCAAGCAGATCAACCCCAACCGCATCATCGTGGTTTCCGACGGCGTTGCTCACGACGAGCTCCGCAAGACCATGATCGAGCAGGCTGCCCCTCCGGGAGTCCATGCCAACGTCGTGCCCATCAAGAAGATGGCCGAGGTCGTCAAGGACACGCGCTTTGGTGACACCAAGGCCATGCTGCTCTTTGAGAACCCGCAGGATCTGCTCAAGGCCATCGAGGCCGGCGTCGACATCAAGGAAGTCAACATCGGCTCCATGGCTCACTCCAAGGGCAAGGTCGTCGTCACCAACGCCGTCGCTATGGGCGATGATGACGTCAAGACTCTCGAGGCCCTCAAGGCCAAGGGCGTCAAGTTCGAGGTCCGCAAGGTTCCTTCGGATTCCTCCGAGGATCTCGACGCCATGTTGAAGAAAGCTAAGGCCGAACTGGCCGCTCAAGCATAGTAAAGGAGGGTCCGATACATGTCTGCAATCACTATTCTGCTTGTTGCGATTGTCGCGTTGCTTGCCGGTATGGAAGGCATTCTGGATGAGTTCCAGTTCCATCAGCCGCTCGTGGCATGCACGCTTATCGGTCTCGTAACCGGTCACCTTCAGGAGGGCATCCTCCTGGGCGGTTCGCTCCAGATGATGGCCCTTGGCTGGGCTAACGTCGGCGCCGCCGTCGCGCCTGACGCCGCTCTGGCCTCGGTCGCCTCTTCGATCATCATGGTGCTCGCCCTCAACGGCGGCGCTACCGATCCGTCGAAGGCCGTTACCGCCGCCATCGCCGTCGCCGTCCCGCTGTCGGTCGCTGGTCTGTTCCTGACCATGATCTGCCGTACCCTGGCTACCGCTATCGCTCACGCCATGGACGGCTGCGCCGAGAAGGGCGACTTCGCCGGCATCGAGCGCTGGCAGTACATTGCCATCCTTATGCAGGGCCTTCGTATCGCCATTCCGGCAGTGCTTCTGTGCATCATCCCGGCCGAGGCAGTTACCAACGCGCTTAACGCTATGCCCGACTGGCTGTCCGGCGGCATGGCTGTCGGCGGCGGCATGGTCGCTTCCGTCGGTTACGCCATGGTCATCAATATGATGGCCACCAAGGAGACCTGGCCGTTCTTCATCCTCGGCTTTGTCCTTGCTGCGATCCCTCAGCTCACGCTGATCGCCCTTGGCCTCATCGGTATCTCCCTTGCCCTCATCTACCTTGGCCTTAAGGATCTGGCCAAGCAGGGTGGCGGCATGGGCGGTGGCTCCGGCGACCCGCTCGGCGATATTCTGAACGATTACGAGTAGGAGGGGAGTGATACATATGGCAGAGAACAAGATTCAGCTCACCAAGGCTGACCGCAAGAAGGTTTGCTTCCGTCATCAGTTCCTTCAGGGCTCGTGGAACTACGAGCGTATGCAGAACGGCGGCTGGTGCTTCGCAATGATCCCTGCGATCAAGAAGCTCTACACCAGCAAGGATGACCAGATTGCCGCTCTTAAGCGCCACCTGGAGTTCTATAACACCCACCCCTATGTTTCCGCCCCCGTCATTGGCGTTACCCTCGCTCTCGAGGAGGAGCGCGCCAACGGTGCTCCGATCGACGACGTCGCCATCCAGGGCGTCAAGGTCGGTATGATGGGCCCGCTCGCCGGCGTCGGCGACCCCGCCTTCTGGTTCACCCTTCGCCCGATTTTGGGCGCTCTGGGCGCTTCCATGGCCCTGTCCGGTAGCATCGCCGGTCCGCTGCTGTTCTTCTTTGCGTGGAACATCATCCGTTACGCTTTCCTGTGGTACACGCAGGAGTTTGGCTACAAGGTCGGCTCCTCCATCGCCAAGGACCTCTCCGGCGGTCTGATGGGCAAGGTTACCGAGGGTGCTTCCATCCTGGGTATGTTCATCATCGGCGCCCTGGTCGAGCGCTGGGTGTCCATCTCCTTCACCCCGGTCGTCTCCAAGGTCACGCAGTCTGCTGGCGCCTTTATCGACTGGGCTAACCTGCCCTCCGGTTCTGAGGGTGTCAAGGAAGCACTGACGATGTATAACTCCATCGGTGCTAACGCCCTTGATCCGGTGAAGGTCACCACGCTTCAGGCTAACCTCGATCAGCTCATCCCCGGCCTTGCCGCCGTGTGTCTGACCCTGCTGGTCTGCAAGCTCCTCAAGAAGAAGGTCAGCCCGATCGTCATCATCCTGGCTCTCTTCGCCGTCGGCATCATCGGCCGCGTCTGCGGCTTCATGTAAGCACGCTTCGGCTTAAGACCGAGAGTTGCTAGGCAAGGGCTTTTGAGCCATTGAAACGGACCGCACCCGGTGGGTACACTGGATGCGGTCCGATTGTTTTATTTGGAGGGCGAGGCGCGCATGGCGCAATCTCAGAACAGCACGGTCGATCTGGCAACACCGGCAACCTGCCTGATGGGGCTTACCAGCCACGGCAACGTGATGGTGGGCAATAAAGCGTTTGAGTACTATAACGAGCGCAATCCCGAGGACTATATTCAAATCCCGTGGGACGAGGTCGACTATATTGCCGCCGAGGTTTTGCGCGGCACCAAGAAGATTACGCGTTTTGCCATCTTCACCAAGGATAACGGTCACTTTACGTTTTCGACGCGCGACGACAAAGAGACGCTTCGTGCGGTCCGCAAGTACGTCGACGAGGATAAGCTCGTGCGCTCGCCCGACTTTATCGATGTGACGGCCAAGGGTGCCAAGAGTATCCCCTCCGTTATCAAAAACCTCTTCCACAAAGGCAACTAGTCGCCTGCGACGTTCTTAAACGACTAGTCATTAAAGAACGTCCCCAATGACTACCCCGTGACGATAGTGTAAATCTGCTACACTAGTACAACATGCCTCCGTAGCTCAGGGGATAGAGCACCGCTCTCCTAAAGCGGGTGTCGTGCGTTCGAATCGCACCGGGGGCACCAGAAGAAATTGCAGGTCAGACGGTATAAAACGTCTGGCCTGTCTTCTTGTATAAGGGTCTTACTAGCGGCATTTGGGTAGAAATTGGGTAGAAAGATTTTTTGTGGAGGTCTAAGCCCAATATTCGGTTTCCAACCCTTTCCACAGCTTACGGGCTTATAGAAGTCCTCCGGCTATGGAAAGCGTTGAAAACCTAGGTTGATGTTGTCGTGAGCTGGCGAGTTTCCAACAGTCTCCGGCGTCTCCGGGTTTTACTGGGGACCCTCCGACACCGGGGACCGTTGAAAACTCGCCCCTCTATCCGCAAGGTTGCCCTTACCCCTTAAAATGGTCCGCAAGAGACAACGACGCAGGAGGTCCGGTATGCCTGCCAGCAAGAAAGAGGCAAAGGAGTTCGTAAAGCGGTGGAAGAAGCGCCTCAGCGCCATCCCCGCGGGCTCCAACAATGAGCAGCAGGACACGCAGAAGTTCTGGGTCGACTTGCTCATCAACGTTCTGGGCATCCCGTCCAACACCATAGACAGCTTCGTCGACTTTGAGCGCAAGGTGAGAGGCCGACGCATCGACGTGTTCGTCTCCGACCACAACTTCCTCTGCGAGCAGAAGTCGTGGGGCATCGACCTCGACAAGCCCGAGCCTAGGAACGGAGGCATGGAGACGCCGCTCCAGCAGGCCATGTGGTACGCGCGGCACTTGCCGTACTCCGAGCGCCCGCGCTGGGTGATGACGTGCAACTTCGGGACCTTCCGCCTCTACGACCTCGACAACGAGAGGCCAGAGGACACCGTGCAGGAGTTCTCCCTCGAAGAGCTCCCGGACAGTCTGTACCTGCTCTCATTCCTGACATCCAACGAGACGAGCCGCCTGCACAAGGAACAGCAGCTCTCCATCGAGGCCGGGTCCTACGTCTCCAGGCTCTACGATGCCCTCGCCAAGCAGTACCACCACATTGAGGAGAAGGACGAGCGCGCACAGGAGGAGCAGCGCTCGCTCAACGTTCTCATCACCCGAATCATCTTCTTACTTTACGCCGAGGACGCCGATCTCTTGCAATCGCATCAGGCGTTCGGCAGGTACTGCGAGGGAGACCCCGCGAAGCTCCGTCACAAATTGGTCGATCTGTTCGAGACCATCGATACTCCCTTGGATCAGCGGGACGAGTACATGGACGAGGACCTTGCGGCCTTCCCCTACGTGAACGGTGGGCTGTTCGCCGACTCCTCCATCATCGTCCCGCAGATGACCCCGGAAATCCTTGAGGCCATCACCGACGCCTCCCAGGACTTCGACTGGCGCGAGATCTCGGGCGTCATCTTCGGCGGCGTGTTCGAGGGGACTCTGAATCCCGAGACGCGCCATGCCGGGGGCATGCACTACACGAGCGTTGAGAACATCGAGCGCTGCCTGAAGCCGCTGTTCCTCGACGAGCTGTGGGACGAACTGCACGAGGCCGAGGGTGAGAGGACGGCGGCGAAACGCAAGCAGGCCCTGGCGAGGCTGCACGACAAGGTCGCCTCCATCACCATCGGCGACCCGGCGTGCGGCTCGGGCAACTTCCTCACCGAGGCATACCGGCAGCTGCGCACCATCGAGAATCGAATCATCGAGGACGAGCTCAGCGAGGAGACCGGCAACGCGGGACAGACGTCCCTCGTCGTTGCGCAGGACAGTCCCGTCCGCGTCTCCCTGGACCAGCTGTACGGCATCGAGATAAACGACTTCGCCGTTTCGGTCGCCAAGACCGCCCTGTGGATCACCGAGGAGCAGATGCTTCGTAAGACGCAGGAGATATACGTCGGTTATGACTTCGACTTCCTGCCGCTCAGGAGCCTTAGCAACCTCCATGAGGGCAACGCCCTCAAGACCGATTGGTCCGAGGTGTTCCCCGATGACCTCACGTACCTCGTGGGCAACCCGCCCTTCCTCGGGGCCCGCAACCAGTCCAAGGAGCAGAAGACCGAACTCCTTGAGGTCTTCGACGGCGCGAAGAACGCGGGCAACATCGACTACTGCGGGGCCTGGTACATGAAGGCCGCGAGGTTCACGCAGGGAAAGCGCACGCGCTGTGCCCTGGTCTCGACTAACTCCATCTGCCAGGGGGAGCAGGTCGCCAACCTCTGGAAACCCCTCCATGACATGGGGATACACATCGACTTCGCTCACAACACGTTCCGTTGGGACAACGAGGCGGCGGATAAGGCACACGTGTTCTGCGTCATCGTCGGGTTCTCCCGCGAAGCGGGGAACAAGACGCTCTTCTATCATGCGACGCCCGATTCTGACGAAGACCGGATTGCCGTTCCTCGGCTCAACGCCTATCTGAAGAACGCGCTCGACGCTTTCATCTGGAACAGAAGCAAGCCTTTGTCGGACGTGCCCGCTATCGGTATCGGCTCTCAACCGATTGATGGCGGCAACTATCTGTTCACACCGGAGGAGAAGGCGGCGTTCCTTTCGAAAGAGCCCGCGGCTGAGAAGTACTTTCATAAATGGCTTGGATCGCAGGAGTTCATACGGGGTATTGAGAGATGGTGCCTGTGGTTGGGGGAGGCTTCGTGGGCCGATCTCAAGGGCCTTCCTTGTTGTAGGGAGAGAATCGAGAACGTTAGAAACTACCGCCTGAGTAGCTCGAGGAAGCAGACCTTGAAAGCAGCCGAGAGGCCGAACCATTTCGGTACTGAAATCATTCCTAATTCGACTGCCATCATTGTCCCCAAAGTCTCGTCAGAGCGTAGAAGGTATATCCCTATGGGGTTTGTCGGATCTGAGACGTTGTGCAGTGACTTGGTGTTTCTAATACCCAATGCGACGCTCTATCACTTTGGCGTCCTTCAGTCACAGCTCCACAACGCATGGATGCGCACGGTCGCGGGGCGGCTCAAATCCGATTACCGCTATTCCGGCGGAATCGTCTACAACAACTTCGTCTGGCCCGAGCCCAGTGAAGAGCAAAGGAACGAGGTTGAACGCTGCGCCCAGGCCGTGCTCGACGCCCGAGACGTCCAGGAGGGTGCGACGCTTGCGGACATGTACGATCCCAAGAACGAGACGTTCTTCCCCGAGCTGATTTCCGCGCATAAGGCGCTCGACGCTGCTGTTGAAGCTGCCTATGGCGTCGACTTCGGCGGGGACGAGGAGAAGATCGTAGCCCATCTCTTCAACCTCTACGCCGAGAAAGTTGGTGAACTATAGTGCCCAACTCTATCTACAATCCCATATCGCTGGAGGTCGGTAACATCCTGAAGGATGTTCAGACGGGCAAGATTGGCCTGCCTGATCTGCAACGGCCTTTCGTGTGGGGCAATGAAAAGGTTCGCGATCTGCTTGATTCCATGCTTCGCGGATACCCTATCGGCTATGTGATGCTGTGGGACTCTCCGAGCGACGACGCGGGCAAGAGGTCTGCCATAGGCTCGAACCAAAAGACATATGCCGTCCCCAAGTCCCTTGTCATCGACGGACAGCAGAGGCTCACCGCTCTCCTGAGCTCGCTGTACGGCGTGCCCGTGCGAGATAAGAACTTCAGGGAGCGTACGGTGAGGATCGCCTACGACCCCATCGCGCGCGCATTCAAGAATGCCGACGCCTCGACTGAGAGGGACGCGCGTTACGTGCCAGATGTGTCCGAGGCCTTCGCGGCGAACCACGATAACAAACTGAGCGCTTATCGCAGGGCGTTCATAAAGCGCCTTAACGAGGCAAATGCCAAGAAGGGTGAACCGGAACTCGACGATGACGGCGAGGACGCCGTCGAGAACGGGCTCAACGCATTGCTCGGGCTTGAGCGCTATCTTCTGCCGACGTTGGAGATTTCCGAATCGGCTGACGAGGAGACCGTATCGGACATCTTCGTGCGCGTGAACTCGCAGGGACAGGCACTTAAGCAGGATGACTTCATCATGACCTTGCTTTCCGTCTATGAACCCGCCATGAGGGAGCGTATCGAGGGATTCTGCGCCATGAGCTATGCGCCTGCAAAGGGCACCTCGTACAACCCGCTCATGACTCTCTCGCCGACGCACATCATCCGCGCGACGGTGGGCGTGGGATTCAAGAGGGGTCGCCTGCGTTACGCCTACCAGATTCTTCGTGGAAGAGATCTCAAGACAAAGGAAACAACGCCCGAGACGCGGGCCGAGAACTTTGCCACGTTCGGCCGCGCCCTCGATCTCGTGCTCGATTTGAACAACTGGCATGCCTTCATCAACACGCTGGCGGAGGCGGGCTATGTCTGTTCTGACCAGGTGGGGTCGGGCAATGCGCTCATGTTCTGTTATGCGTTTTACCTTATCGGGCGCTACGAGTTCGGTATGGAGCCGTTGGCTGTGCGCAGGCTCGTGCGACGCTGGTATTTCGCCGCAGCCATAACGGGGCTCTATGTGGGGTCCTTCGAATCCGAATTCGAGCAGCAGCTTAACGACGTCTCGCGCCTTGAGACAGCCGATGAGTTCCGGGCGTACTTCGACCGTAGGCTCGCCGCCATCATGACGGACGATTATTTCTCCATCACGCTGCCCAGCTCCCTCGACGCAAACGAGGCGACGGGTCCGACCTGGTGGGGCTTCGTCGCGGCCCAGGTCGTGCTCGGTGCCAAGGCGCTGTTCAGCACGGCCCCTCTTTCTCAACTGCTGCTTACCGGCTCGTCGGGTTCCAAGAAGGCCCTGGACAAGCACCATCTGTTCCCAGATAACTATCTGAAGGCCAAGGGCTACCTTTCGCAGCGTAGCAACCGAGGCAACTTCACCCTCGTCGACTACCAGAACAACATCTACATCTCGGATGACGCCCCGAACGAGTACGTTCGTAGGTATCGCGACGCGCTGGGGGAGGACGAGTATCGCCGCAACTGCGAGGAGCATGCCCTGCCCGTTGGGTTCGAGAACCTCGATTACGAGGAGTTCCTAGGCAAGCGAAGGCAGCTTATGGGCGAGCTGGTGAAGGGGGCGTACGAGCGGCTTTAGGTCTCCGTCGTGAATCGGGGAGAGGCTACTTGCCGACTCCTCCCCGACGCGCAGGCCGAGAAGGCCGAGGCGTGGCAATCGGCCTTGCGGCCGACGGGTCCCGCTTATGGGCGGTACCCCCGCGACGCACGGCGTCGCTCTCGCTGCGGCTCCCTGGCAACGCTCCCCAGGGTCGCGTTTCGTCCGCCTCCGCTCACGCCGGCCCAGCCCGCCGAACGGCTGCGCTCGATGGCTTCCAGAAGTCGCCATCGCTCCGCCGTGGTCGCCGGGCTGGGCCTCTCGCGCCGGGTCGCCGAGCGCCGTCGTACGACGCTCCCCATGGGTCGCGTCTCCTCGGCGTCGGCTCAACCGGCGCTCACCTGCCCGGGCTCGCGTTGCCTTGGGCAACCGGCTCGCTCCGTGCAGGCAAGATATGGATTCCGTTGCACGGAATCATCTTGCCCGCCTGCGGCGGGACGGCGAACCGCTCCGAGGTCGCTCTCGCCGAAGGGCAAAAGAAGGGGCCGGGACGCCTGTTGCGTCCCGGCCCAAATGCTCAGTCGTCTCGGCCGTTCTGGTTCTCCAGCGCCCTGCGCTCAAGCTCCCAGAACGCCCGCATCGCCGTCGCTATCCCGCGCAGCGTGAAGCGGACGGCGATGCCTGTCGAGCGGTCGACGGCAAAGCCGAGCCTTCCGCCGTTGACCTTCCTCATGCCCCCGAGAGACTTCGAGGGGAAGCGGTACTGGAGGCTCCCGCCCTTCGACCTGGCGAGCTCGATGCCGTCCCGCCTGAGCCGCCGCTCAAGCTCGCCCATCCGGTCGGGGCAGACGCGCATGCGCCCGACCTCCTCGATCCGGCGGGCGACCGCGACGCGGATGCGGGCGTTCTCCGAGCGCTCGGCCTGCCCCTTTCGGGCCATGTCGCGCTCTTCCGTGCCGGGTTGCCTCGCGTGGACGCGCGAGTTGGCCTTGCCGCGCTCAAGCTGCCTGAGGCCGTACCTCTCGTCCAGGGCACGGACGGTCTTCACGCGTGATGCCGCCGCCTTTCGGGCGGGGCCCTCGTCGAGCCTTCGGCCAGTCTCCAGATCGCTGCGGTTGATGCCGAGGTGCACGGCGTAGCGGTCGGTGGCGTCCGCGCGGCAGCGCTCGCGGTGCAGCACCATCACGACCTCCTGGTTGGGGTAGCGCTCGGCCACGTACTCCCTCGCATAGCGCATGCACAGCTCCGGCGTCATCTTCCCGCCGTTGAGGTCGCACTCGTCGGGGAGGAACCCGAGTATCTGGTGCTGCATGTAGGTGCACCTGGCACCGGCCTTGCCGGGCCTGTCGTGACCCATGGCCGCCCTGGTGTCCGCCATCTCCTGAAGCCAGCGATCTTCGTCGATGATGTTCTGCGTGCCGTGGGCGAGCGCCTTGTCGCGGTCCCAGGAGAGGTAGTCCCTGAGTCTCGCGAGGTGCCTCTCGCTACAGACGCTCGTCTGCTTTATCGCCGTCATGGTCGCCTCCCTAGTCGAGCGAGAGCCCGCTGAACTTGCCGACCGGCTTGCTCCCGTTCTTCTTCTCCGGCTCGGGCCACTCTGGGCACCAGGTCGGGACCTCCTCGCGCATCTTCTCAGTTGCGGACTCGTCGAGACGGCGCTGGTAGGCGCGACGGCTCTCCGCCTCGTGCTCGGGGGTCCCGAGGTCGAAGTGCCCCCTTGTGGGCGTGTTGGTGCAGTCGGTGACGGGGGAGCGGAAGACCCCGGCTCGGCACGCGGGCATCCCGTTGTCCGCGTGCTTCACGACGATGATCCCGTCCCGGTCCGGGGCCATGCCACGCCACTCCCAGGGATGTATCACGTCGTCGGCGCTCTCGCTGTAGGACGTCGAGGAGGATGTGCCCGACGCGGCCCTGCCGTTGCTCGTGCCCTGCGTGTGGCGCGTGGTCTTGCCGATGAGCTCGGTGAAGTACCGGCGGTCCTCCTCCTCGGCGAGCTTCATCGCGACCTTGATTCCGCAGTTCGCGAGGATCTTCCTACGGCCGTCTCGCTCGCCGTATTTATTGAGCTGGGAGATGTCTTGACACGCCCCTGTCCAATAGATTTGTAACGACCTTCCAAGCGAGAGTAGGGCGGGCAGGCACTCGACGCGGGGGAGGTTGCCCCACTCGTCGCCGAGAATCTGCACGGGGCGGGGGAGCCTGCCGCCGTTCACGTCCGCGACCGCCTGGACCGAAGCCCAGAGCTGGGAGAGGAATATCGCCGCTATGCAGTTGTAGGGCGAGCCCTCATCGAGTACGTGGAGGAATACTGCGCTCTTCTCCGTGAGCACCGCTCGTGGGTCGATGTCGGACCCCGACGTCATCCATGCGACCGGCGCGGACGAGAACGGGCGGAGCGCCACCTTGAGCGTCGAGAGGATGCTCCTGAGCTCGTTGCCGCCCGAGGAGACGAACTGCGACGCCCTGCCCTTGGCGGGGTGGCCGCTCGGCAGGGCGCGGAAGACGGCCTTCAGGGGCTCGGACGGGTCGTCGCCCTCCGCCTCGGTGCCGCGGTCCAGCACCTCGCAGACGGTCGCGAGGTGCTTCGATCCCACAGGGCACTCGTCGGACATGGAGACCAGCAGGACCAGGGCCGAGAGCAGGCCCCTGGCCGAGGCGGTCCAGTGCGAGCCTTTGCCCTTCTCGTCATCCTGCACCACGAGCTCCGCGATGGCGTCCGCCGCCTGCTCTGCCTCCTGGTCCCGACCCTCGGCATGGAGGTCGAGCACCTGCTTGAGCGGGTTGAACATCTGGCCGCGATAGGGGTGCTGCGTGTCGAGCAGGAGGACGCGGTAGCCGCGACGGGCGAGCTCGTCGCCCGTGAGCTCTATGAGCTCGTTCTTCACGTCTGAGACGACGAGGGTCGCGGGCTCGGAGCCGTTGGAGGCGTCGCCGTAGGAGAGCAAATCGATACTCGGTAGATAGCAATACCTCGACTTTCCAGACCCCGTGGCCCCTGATACGAAAATCATCTTCTTCGGCTCGTAGAGATAGCAGGGCTTACCGCGATATTTGGTGAAACCATAGACGAACCCGCGCGACGATGGGATCGTCGAGCCGTCCCAGGTCATGGACCCCTTCACGACCTCGCGACCCGTCTTTACGCGGGCGTCGCCGAGCACGCCGCCGTCCTCGGCCCGTGATTTGAGAGCACTTGAGTAGGCGATGAGGACGCAGGTGCAGAGTGCAAGGAGGAAGACGAACAAGACCCCGAGAGGATAGGCGGCGAACCCGCCCGAGAGCCACCAGCCGAGGACGGTCCCCGCGTCGAACGTTGCGGGGATTGCCGATGTGTCGAGCCCGTACCCGGCGACGAACGCGTCGATGGGGGCGGCGAGCACGGGGCATGCGAGGACTGCTAGGAAAATGGATGATACGAGTGCTGTGAGCAGTTTCGTTTTCATGGTTACTCCCTGGCTTTCGATAGGAGGGCTGAAAGCTGCGACGCCGTGTTCGACACCAGGCGGACGGCGTCTGCAAGTTGCTGGGATGTCTGCGCGTCTGATCCGTATGCGTTGAGGGCGTGACAAGCCTGGTTTAGGTTCCCACCCTCCTTTTTCAGTTGATAAAGAATCTGCCGCAGCGTCGCCTCGTCGGCGACCCTGGCGGGCTTCTCCCCGATGCGAAGTGCGGACTCGCGCATGAGCGCCGATGGAGTTATGCCGAAAGCGGAGGAGCGCGCCATGATGGCGGCACGCTCCTCCTCAGTCATACGGACGTTGATGTGCGCGGTTTTTGCGTTGCCGCGCATGGCTTAACTCTCCTGATCGTAGAAGGTGGCATGAGGTGCGTCGAAGATGAGCTTGGTGCTACCAAGCGTGCCATAACGCGCCTTAAGGACCCGAACAAGCAGGGGACGAACGTCAAGCTCTGAGTTGTATTTCCGCTCCTTCTTGTCCTTGCCATCGACCTGCAGGAAGAGGGCGTTATCAGAGCCGTAGTCGATACCCTGCGAGCCCGCGAAGACGTTGAGCTCGGTGTTCGCGTCGTTGTACTTGTCTCGTGCGACGCTGCTGATCAGGAAGACGGGGACGTCATACGTCCGGGCGATGTTTCCGAGTGCCTGCACGCAGGCGGTGATGACGACGCGCTCTTCCGCGCGGACGTCGAAGGACGTCGCGGCGATGAGCTGCAGGTAGTCAACGAAGAGAACGGGATGCTGGCCGCGGACGTGGATGCAGTCACCGATGCAACGGCAGAGGTCCTCCATGGACGTCTGACCGTCCATGATGCACGAGTTGGGTGCTACGGTCTCGGCGTAGGTGGCGCAGGCGCGCTCAAATGCCTTCCGCTTCTCGGGGACGGCTCCGGTCGCCTCGGAAAGGCTGAAGTCTCCGTTGCCAAGGCGCGTGATGCCCTTCTGGGCGATGCGATACGCGGGGAGTTCTGCGGAGTAGAAGACAGTGGGTACGCCTTGGGAGGCGAGGTCGTCGGAGATGACTTTGAGGAGTGTCGTCTTGCCGGCGGCTGGTGCCGCTCCGACTATGGTCAGGATTCCGGGCACGACACCGCCGATGAGTTTGTCGAGAGAGGGGAGGCTACGTATATGAGCCATGGGCTTACGCCCGTTCATCTCCTTGATATATGTCTTGAGCTGATCGGCTTCGACGTTGAACGAGCTATTGACTACAGGTTGCACGGATTCGTCACCTCCAGCTCGTGAAGGTACTCAAAAAAACTGGACTCAATGACGAAGAGGCGGCTGTGAAGCTTGAGACAGCGCCCGCTCTCTTTCATCAAGGACGCGGCAGCAACCTCTCCAAGCCCGGTCAGCTCGCGAATCTCGGTGACGCCGAGCAAGCGCTCGCGCCCCAGAACGATGCGAGGAGGAGCGGGCATGACGCCCGCTTTGGGAACAGTGGAATCTACCATGGTAGAATCTCCTTTGGTCTGCTCACTCCTCCCCACCTCAGTTTGGCGACTAGAGGGGAGGGGTGGGCGGCTTTTTATTTCTGCGGCCTTTCTCGGGCACCTCCGTTCTGGCACTCGCTTTTCTGCACAATTCGATGATACTGCTTCTGGCAATCATAGCGTTGAAGATTCAGAAAAAGTTCCGAAAAGTTTCTGATAAGCACTTCTACCTCGAAAAACAGGGCTATACTTGCTATGAAAACCGATTGGAGGATGAAATGGATTACTTTAAGAAACCGAAAAAGCGCAAGTTTGGAACAACTGTTCTCGAGCAGACCGATGACAACATCAGCATGTTCAAAGAGCAACATCCGGAAGAGTTTAAGACTCCAGGAGAAGTGGTCGACCTTCTTTCGACCCTCTGTCTCCGGGTCAATAAAGGCGCGGCTGCAGAGCTGGGTGCTTTTTGTGCGCAACGGATCAAGTCTATTCAGGATGAGCTTGGTGGATATAGCGATGTCGAATCCACTTCGCTCGCTGCCGACGATTTAAACGACAAGCTCTCCTATTACAAAGTCCTTCGCAACCACATGCTGCGATTTGTCCCGCAAGACAGCCTTGTCGATAAAGGGCCATCAATGAAACGCGTTGACTTGCGAGGCGGCTCGTATCTCGTTATCCCCGACGATTGGCCGGTGGTCAATGAGTCGAACGCCGCGGCGTGCGACTACGCTTTCGTTCTAGAAGTCCGGAATGCAAGTGATGAAATCCCGCACTTTGTTTATCTGTCCTCAAAGGAAGCGTGCTCTACGGATGAGGTTCTTAATGCGATTGCCGAGATCTGGTTGGGGATTCGTGATATCCAAAGTGCCCAAGTCGAGCCGATCTATGACAAGAACGGTGCGATTCTTAATGCCAACGAATGGATGAAGGCACCTATAATCGGCGTTTTTCCCATTCGTGACGCCTCGTCGTTTTCTTGGGAGGAAAAAGCTCCATATGGGGCGATGATCTATCGCCATTAGTCCATCAATATTTAAAGCAAGGAAGGACCGGGTATACCCCGGTCCTTCCTTTATGAGCTGCTTTCTTTTGAAATGAGCTCACCAAACGCGTCTGCAGCCTTGCGGTCGTTTGCCTCGATAGCGTGGGAGTAGATGGAGAGCGTTGTGCTTGGGGATGCGTGCCCAAGTCTCGCCTGAACGGTCTTCACGTCTGCGCCCTCGCCGATTAGGAGCGTCGCTTGGGTGTGCCGCAGGGCATGGGGAACAAGTCCACTGTAACCCGTTCCCCGTATGTGTTCCTTACCGCCGCGTTTGAATCTCCTGGTGACATTGCTGTAGCTCCCGAAGCCGCTGTCGACGCAGAAGTCGCGAAACCAGCGGTCGAAGTTGTGTCCATCGACGTTTACCACCGTGGCGAATTTGCCATCTTCTGTTTTGATGACCTTTATTCCGTTGACGATGGGGGTCTTGTTGTCCTGGTCGAGCGTATATCGGCTGAGCTGAACCTGCTGCTCTTGTTTCCACCTGTTGAGATAACTGACCAGGGAGTCGTTAATCGCTATCGTGCGTCGGCTCATCTTCGATTTTGGTGCTCTGAGGGTCTTGTCATTGGTATATTGCTTCGACACGCTGAGCGTGCGTTGTCCAAAGTCGATATCTTCCCAGGTCAAGCCGAGCATTTCGCCTCGTCGGAGGCCACATTGGAGTAAAAGCATGGTGCCCGTTGCCTTCGCTGACAGCGGTTCGGCCAGGAGGCAGGACAGGAAGCGCGATGCCTCTTCTGCTGTAAGCGGATCTCTTTCCCGATAGGTGGGTTTGGGAAGTTTAACCGGAATGCACGGGTTGCGAAGAATGAGCTCGTTGTCCACAGCATCCTGGAGAATCTGTCGGAGCTTGACGTGCGTTCCGTGCAGCTCGGCTTCTGACATTCCCTTTTGCGAGCATCTGCGTAGATATGCCGTATATCGTCTGGATGTAGATCAGCAAGGCGGATATGGGCGAACATCTCGTGAATGTGGCTAATGTAGTTGCCCTCACGGGCATAGGCAAGCGGCGACCTGAAGCTGTCTTCCCTTAGGCTGTGAAAGTCCTCAGCGTATTCCGCAACAGTACGATTTCCGCTGTCTCGGACAATCCCAGAGTTCAACTCTTCCTTGTATTCCTCCAAAGCCTTGCGGAGCATCGCGTTTTGCGTTCTCTTGTTCATGCCCTCGCAGTGCAGCGTTCTCTTGGGTGAATAGGCATACTTGCCGGTCTTTGGATCCTTGCCGAGGTTGAAGCGGTATTGGAATACACCCTCTTTAACCTGGTATATGCTGCCGTTTCCGATGACTCGTGGTCTTGTGCTCATGATGGGATTCCTTGAGGGTAGGCTAGGGGCAAGCCCTT
>UQKV01000029.1 GCA_900541665.1 uncultured Collinsella sp. | reverse complement strand
AACGTTGCGCTTAATCAAGAGGAGAAAACGTATGGGTCTGTTTGACATGTTCAAGAAGAAGGCTGAGCCCGCGGCTGCCGCTGCTCCGTCCTCCATCTCTGCTTCTGCCGGCGCCGACGTGCTGTGCTCGCCCGTCAAGGGCAAGGTCATCAAGATGGCTGACGTGCCCGATCCCGTCTTTGGCGGCGAGGTCCTGGGCAAGGGCTGCGCCGTGTGGCCCGAGGATGATCTGGTCTACGCTCCCTGCGACGGTAAGGTGACTGTCACCATGGGTCACGCCGTGGGTCTGCAGTCCGATAGCGGCATCGAGGTTCTGGTGCACGTTGGCGTCGATACCGTCAACATGAACGGCGACGGCTTCGAGGGCTTCGTCAAGGCCGACGACGTTGTGAAGGCTGGCCAGCCCATTCTCAAGATCGACCGCGCCAAGATCGCTGCTGCCGGTTACAAGGACTGCGTCGTCGTGGCCGTGTCCAACACCGCCGAGTTTGCCGATGTCGAACTTGCCGTCGAGGCCGACTCCGCTGTCGCCGCCGGTGACGCCATCGTTAAGGTCGTCCGCAAGTAAACTGCGGCATCCAAAGGATGTGCAAGGGTGGTCGGGTTTTCCGGCCACCTTTTTTATTGCACCGCGGGGAAGCGTTTTATTGCACGTTTGGCGGGTTTGCAAACCGTTCGGACGCTAAAACGAACCGACCGCGCCTTCGCGTTGCCGAGGGTGTTCATAAGTGGATAGTATGGGCTTACTTATTACAACGTGTGCCGCGTCCGGGAAGCGCGGTGCCGCTCATTGGGAGGAACAACATGAAAAAGAAGCTGCTGCTTGCGCCCCTCATGGCCGTCTTGGTTGCATGCGTGGTCGTGCTTTCCGGTTGCGGAGGCCCTTCGGTTGAGGAACTCATCACCGAGGATCTTACGACGCAGTTTGACGAGGTCAAGAACGGTGGCGACGACTTCCTCTCTGGTCTGGAGGAGGCTTCGGGCGACGAGTTCGAGCAGCTGGGTATCGATCCCAAGGAGTATGCCAAGACCTATCTCGAAGGCTTTGACTACAAGATCGGCGACGTGACGGTCGACGAGGACAAGGGTGTCGCGACCGCCGAGGTCTCCATCACCTGCAAGTCCATGAACAAGATCGTCGAGGACTTCTCCACCCAGTATCAGGAGAAGGTCGCCGCGCTTGATACGGTTCCTTCCGATGACGAGCTGTATAAGATGGCCGGTCAGGTTATGGTCGATGTGACCAAGGCCACCGAGCCCAGGAAGACCACGGTTATCTTCAAGTACACCTGCAACGACGACGGCGAGTGGTCTGCCGACGACTCCGTCAACTCCGAGATGATGGATGCAATGCTGAGCTAGGGGGTTACGCGGTAGTTCGTTACGGCGTTTTACCAAACGCCGCAACTGCTCGACGTTGCGCGGGCACCAGAGCGACAACTTGTCATTCAAAGAGGACGGTATGACCAGAAGGTCTATGCCGTCCTCTTTTCATGCCAATTTGTTCGCTCTGGTGTCCGCTCGCTGTCCGTCCTCTACCTGCGGCGTTGCCATTGTTGGGGTAGTCGTTGGGGCGTTCTTGTCTGACTAGTCGTTTAAGAACGTCCCCAACGACTACTTTCCGCGCAACAGCATTGTCGCAGCTGCGTTAAGCAGTGTCGCTCGTTACTCGCCCAGGATTAGCGCTGCGAGCTCGCCCTGGGTGTCCACCACGTAGTCGGCGCCGGCGGCTTCCAGCTCTGCGCGGCCGCGGAAACCCCAGCTGACGCCCGCACTCTTAAGGCCGGCGTTGTGGCCGGTCAGGATATCGACATTGGAATCGCCTACGTAGAGCGTGGTCGCCGGGTCGGCGCCTAGCTCTTCCATCACATGCAGCGTGACGGGTGCTTCGGGCTTGGGCGGAAACGCATCGACACGGCCCTGCACCAGCGCAAAGCGCTCGGAACCAAAATACTTTTCGATAAGCGGAGCCGCCGAGACGTGGTCCTTGTTGGTGAGCACGGCAAGCTGAGCGCCCGCGGCGCGTAGGCGGTCGAGCGTCTCGATCGTGCCGGCATAGGGGGCGGTGTGGTCCTCCTTGTGCTCGCCGTAGTAAGCCCTAAACTCGGCAAGCGCCTGCTCAAACATGCGGCCGTCGCCCGCATACTCGGCGGGCATAAAGCGCTCAACCAGCTTGAGCATGCCGTTTCCCACCTTGTAGCGGTACTCGTCTACGGCAAACGTGGGCCAGCCGTGCATCTCGCAGGTATGGTTGCCGGCGGCCGCCAGGTCCTCGAGCGTGTTGAGGATGGTGCCGTCCAGATCAAAGATCACATGGGAATAATCCGCTGCCATGGGTGCTCCTGCCGCTTGAGTTGTAAAACGCACCCCATAATACTGGGCATGCGTGCCGGGCATGTTTGGAATCTGAATATCTTTAATAGCCCTGAGCTTTTGTCGTTAGCAAATTCTCGGCAGCTGCTCTCCTACGAGCATGTCGAGGATGCGGGTCGAGCCCCAGCCGGTACGTACGCGCACGGCGGGTCGAGCGTCCGATCCAAGTGGCAGCACGCGGCCGATAATCGCGGCGTGCTCGCCGTAGCGGGCGGCGCGCATGGCGGCCAGCGCCGCATCGGCTTGTTCGGCCGGCACGACGGCAACCATCTTGCCCTCGTTTGCCACCTGCAGCACATCGTAGCCGAGCATCTCGCAGGCGGCCTGCACGTCGGGACGCACGGGCACGGCATCCTCGTCGACCTCCATGGCAACGCCGCTGGCCTGTGCAAACTCGTTGAGCGTCGAGGCCAGGCCACCGCGCGTGGGGTCGCGGAAGCAGCGTGTGTCGGGTGCTGCGGAAAGCACATCGGCAATCAGGTGGTTGAGCGGCGCGGCGTCGCTTTCGATGGTGCTCGAAAACGCCAGACCCTCGCGTTGGCTCATGATAGCGATGCCGTGGTCGCCCAGTGTACCCGAGACCAGGATGACATCGCCGGGCTGGCAGTTTGCGCCGCTGAGCGCCACGCCCGCAGGCACCTCGCCCACGCCGGCGGTATTGATATAGACGCCGTCGGCCCCGCCGCGCTCGACCACCTTGGTGTCGCCCGTGATTATGGACACGCCCGCCTCGTGCGCCGTCTCGGCCATCGTCTGCACAATCTGGCGGAGCCTATCCATGGGATAGCCCTCTTCGAGGATAAAGCCGCACGACAGGTAGCGCACGTTGGCGCCCGAGGTCGCGACGTCGTTGACGGTTCCGCACACGGCGAGGCGGCCGATGTTGCCACCGGGGAAGAACTGCGGCGAGACTACAAAGCTGTCGGTCGACATGGCGATGCGCCCGCTCGCGGGCAGCGTAGCGACGCCGGCGTCGTTGCCCTCGAGCAGCTCGGGCGACCCAAAGGCATCTAAAAAGACCTCATCGATGATGCGTTTCATCATCTGGCCGCCGGAGCCGTGACCCAGCAGGACGGTGCTATCGGTAACGCTATGGGACATATCGAAAACTCCAATCGTGGGTGGAATTATATGGGTGAGGCGCAGCGTCGACTGGTCCGCCGTTCGTTAGAACGGCGGACCTATTAGCCTCGGTAGCGGAAATATGCTGCGCAGCTGCCCTCGGAGCTCACCATGCAGGGGCCGACGGGATGTTCGGGCGTACAAGCGTGGCCGAACAGGGGGCAGTCGCTCGGTGTAATGGCCCCGCGCAGCACGTCGCCGCAGCGGCACCCGCGCGGCTCGACCGTCTCCTCGACGGGCACGTCAAAGCGGGTACGGGCATCAAAGCGCGAGAACTCGGGGCGGATGGAAAGGCCCGAGTTGGCAATCGGCCCCAATCCGCGCCATGTGGTATCGCACGGCTCAAATACCTGCTCGACCAGCTGGCGCGCCACGGGGTTGCCGTCAGCGTTGACGCCACGGCGGTAGGCATTATCGATTGCGGGTCTGTCCTCGACAACCATCTGGACCAGCATGCAGATACCCTGCAAGATGTCGACCGGCTCAAATCCCGTTACCACGCCCGGGGTCTTAAACTCGTCGACCAAAAAGCCAAAGGGGGCTAAGCCCGTGATGGTGGCGACGTGTCCCGGCAGGATAAAGCCGTCGATGGCGGTCTCGGGATCGTTGGCGATGGCGCGCAACGCCGGCGGCGTGGTCTTGTGGGCGCAATAGACCGAGAAGTTCTGCAGCCTGCGTGCGTCTGCCTCCAAGATGGCGGCGGCGATGGTGGGCGTTGTGGTCTCGAAGCCCACGCCCATAAAAATGACCGGGCGATCGGGGTTTTGCTCGGCAATGTCGAGCGCGTCGAGCGGGGAGTAGACGATGCGGATGTCGCGCCCGGCCGCCTTTTGCGCAGCGAGCGAGGTAGACGATCCGGGCACGCGCATCATGTCGCCAAAGGTGGTGATGATGGCGCCGTCTATGTTGGCGAGCGCGATTGCGTGGTCGATGTCGCGGTTGGCGGTGACGCAGACAGGGCAGCCCGGGCCGCTCAGCAGCTTGAGTCCCGTCGGCATAATGGAGCGAAAGCCATAGCGGCCGATGCTCACGGTGTGCGTGCCGCAGACTTCCATAAGGTTGATGGCGCGGCTGCCGACAAGCTCATGAATGCGCTCGATGAGCTCGCGAGCCAGCTTGGGATTGCGGAATGCCGAGAAGTCGATACCGGAGCGAGCCGGTTGTTCGGGCGCCACTAGTAAGCCTCCGCCGGGTTGGTGGCAAGCTGGTCTTCTTCGACCAGCTCGGACATGGCATTAACGAGCTCGAGCGTTTCCTGCGCTTCCTGCTCGTTGACAATCTGGATGCCAAAGCCGGCGTGTACGAGAATGTAGTCGCCAACCTGCGCCGTCGGCACGAGTCGCAGCGACACGGGGCGCTCGATGCCCATCATGTCGACGGTGGCCTTGAGGTCGTCGTCGCGTTTGACTACTTTACCGGGAACGGCAAGGCACATAATGTTCCCCTTTTAGACGCTTTGCGCTGGACGGGCGCTCAATAATCCATCAGTTGATGGTAGCGCTCGCGGGAGTCACGAGCAAACGCGTTACACCTGTGAGACGGCGGCGCGCAGGCTGGCAAAACGGCCTATAGAGACGCCGTCTGCGCGAGGCGAGCGCGAGCGATGGCGGCCTGACCGTAGGCGATGCAGCCGTCGTTAACGGGCACGGTTTGGGGAATCAAGACCGTAAGGCCTGCGTCTTTAAGCTTGCGGGTGAGGAGCTGAAGCAAAAGTCGGTTCATGAACACGCCGCCCGAGAGCGCGACGGTATCGATGCCCTCGTGCACGCAGATATCGCTGGCGATGCGCGCCGAGGAGCGCGCGACGGCGACATGGAAGTCGAGTGCGAGCCTGTCGGCGGGCGCTCCGGCTTCAATTCCTCCCAAAAGTGCCTCAAAGAGTGCTTTCTGGTCCAGAACATAGGGGCCGTCCAGCCACGATGGGCCAGATGCGAAATAGCCGGCGTTGTCGTCGGGAAAATGGGCGATTTCGTTGTCGAGCGCGCGCCAGGCGGCGGCTTCGAGTTCTATGGCGGGTTCGCCCTCGTAGGTTGCCTTGTCGCAGATGCCCAGAATCGCTGCCGCGGCATCAAAGAGACGCCCCATGCTGCTGGTACGCGGGCTGTTGATGCCGCGCTCGATCATGGTGGCCGTCACGCTGCGCGTTTGCTCGTCGAGGCTGTCCAAAAGCCGAGCGGCGCCTGGGTGCTCGAGCAGACCGAGCTCACTGAGCAGGGCAAAGGCGTTGCGGCGGGCGTCGCGCACGGAGGCCGCCCCACCGGGGAGCGCCCAGGTGCGCAAATGCGCGGCGCGCTCAAAGCCGCCAAGGCTGGCAACAAGAAACTCGCCGCCCCAAATGGTCTCATCGGTGCCGGCTCCGGTGCCGTCAAAGGCGATGCCAAGGACACGCGCGTCGGTTGTAAGCCGGCCCGCGGCGATGGCCTCGGCCATTACGCTCGCGATATGCGCATGATGGTGCTGCACCTCGACGAGCGGCAGATTGCGTTTTCGCGCCTGCTCGCGCGCCCACTGGCCCGATAGATAGCTGGGGTGTACATCGCAGGCCAAGGCGGCGGGCGCCAAGTCAAAGAGATCTTCCAAGCGCGTGCGCGCGGCGTTCCAGGCATCGAAGGTCTCGCCGTTTCCAACATCGCCGATATGCTGCGACACAAAACAGGTTGCCTCGCCGTTCGTCCCTTCACGCGTGAGCGCAATCGTGGCCTTTTGTTGTGGCCCGCAGGCGAGCACGCAAGACGGAGCGCCGTCGAGCGCCGGCAACGGCAGCGGCTGGGGTGCATATCCGCGAGCGCGGCGAACGGGCATAACGGCGCCGTTGACCACGCGTACCACAGAGTCGTCGTAGCGCGACAGAATTGCGCGGTCGTTACCGAGCAGCGCGTCGGCGATGCCGGCGGCAACGAGGTGTTCCCAGGCAAGGTCGTCGTCGGTCTCGATGGGTTCTTCGCTCGGGTTTCCGCTGGTCATGACGAGCGCGTACATACCGCGGGCTTCTGCCGCGGCAAGCAACAGATGCTGAAGCGGGGTGTAGGGGAGCATGACACCGAGCTCGGGAAGGTCGTGCGCGACGGACGGCGCGAGCGCGAGGGCGTTGGGGGAACCGCCGCTCTCGTAAACAGCGCGTCGGCGTAGCAGCACAATGGGGCGGATGCTGCCGGCCAGCAGGCCGCGTTCAGCGTCGTTGACATGGCACAGGCGTTCAACGTCGACAAGGTCGCGTGCCATAACGGCAAGCGGTTTGTTGCTGCGGCGTTTGCGACGGCGCAACTCGGCCACCGTCTGCTCGTTGGCAGCGTCACAGGCTAGATGGAATCCGCCTAGGCCCTTGATGGCGACGATGCCACCGCTGGCCAGCAGCTCAACGCAGCGCTCAATGATGGCGTCGCTGGCCTCGCGTGTGGTGCCGACGGCCGGTGTCGCGGACGAATTCCCGCACGCATCGCCGTTCACAGCCTCACGCCACGTAATATGCGGCCCGCAATCAAAGCAGGCATCGGGCTGTGCGTGAAAGCGACGGTCGAGTGGATCGGCATACTCTGCGGCGCAGGCGGGGCACATGGGGAAACGGTCCATCGAGGTAGCCGCTCGGTCATAAGGCAGCGAGCGAATGATGGTAAAGCGCGGTCCGCAGTTGGTGCAGTTGATAAAGGGATAGTGAAAGCGTCGGTCGGCGGGGTCGAACAGCTCGCGCAGGCAGTCATCGCACGTGGCGATGTCGGGCGAGATGAGCGTCGTGTGGGCGGTTTGATCCTGCGACGCTACAATGCGAAAGCCCTGCTCGTTAGCGGCGTCCCAGTTGCCGGGTGCTAGGTCCACAACCTCGACATGCTCCACGCGAGACGCCGCGGGCGCATGCTCGGAAAGCGCGGCGACAAATCCGTCGAGCGACTCGCTTAGAGCGTGCGCCTCGATATGCACGCCATCGCCTGCGTTGAGCACCCAGCCGCAAACGTCGTGCGCCATGGCCTCGCGATACACAAACGGCCGCATGCCGACGCCCTGCACAATGCCCGTTACATGGATATGCACATGTCGCATGCGGCCCTCCTTCATTGAAACCTGCCAAAAAGGGACAGGTTTATTTTGGTAGGTTTTATCTGGGAAAACGCAACGCCCTAGTTGTCACCCGCCAAAACAATCCTGTCCCTTTTTGGCGGGTGCGCCGCGGAAAGGTCCGCTACAGCCCCAGGCTCTGTTCGGTGGCGGCGCAGGTGAGCTCGCCGTGTTTAACCCCGCGCAGGCCCAGCAGACGGTCTGCCAGCTCGTAGACGCGCTCGCCGCGACCCTTAAGCGCCAGAATCTCCAAGCAGTTGTGGTGATCCAGGTGCACGTGCATAGTCGATACGATCTCGTCGGTGTAGTCGTGCTGCACCTCGTCCAGGCGGCGCGTTAGGTCGCCGGTGTGATGGTCGTAAATCATGGTGAGCGATCCGATGACCTGCTCGTTGGGCGTTCGCATCTGCTCCTTGGCAATCGAGGCGCGAATCAGGTCACGTACAGCTTCGGAGCGGTTGGCCACGTCGCCGCGGCGTGCGATCTGCTCGTCAAAGCGGCGCAGCAGATCGTCGGGCGCGGTGACCGAAAAACGGACCAGCTCGGAGGCGGAGCCGCTGCAGCGGCAGTCCGCGTCGCCGGTCGGCCCGTGCGAATGCTCGTGCCCACAGGCGTGCTCGTGCTCGGCCACGCTACACCAGCTTTACAGAGCCAACGGAGTTATGGTCGGCCTCGATGGCTTCCTCGTAGCCCTCGAGTGCGTCGTGCGCCTCGTGGAGCGCCGCCATGGCGGCCTCGAGCTTGGCGCCAATGCGCTCCATATCAAAGTTCTCGGTTGCATGTAGCAGCTGATGGCTCCACTCGTGGGCGAGCTCGATCGTGTCGTCGACCTGCTTGACGCTCATGGCAAGCTGGCTCATGTTCATTCCGACGTCATGCATGGAAAGTCTCCTTTTGTACGGGTTTAATCAGTGGTTCAGATTCTACTACGGAGGGCTCCTGCGCCCGCCGCTGTATGCCAGTTGTCCTACGGTGCCAGTGAAGCAAGCGGCGCGACTACGACACCGTCTTCCCGTCGGTAGGCAGTTGCGGTTCCAGTGAGAACGAGCAAGAAGGACGCTTCGCCTTGGTGGGTCGCATCGATTTTAGATGCGAGTTTCTTGAGATTGGCGGCAGCGGTGTCTATAAGCTTTGAGCCAAGCTTGACCTCAACCAGAGCGTACCTGCCGTCATTTAGCACGAGTACGGCATCGGCTTCAAGGTCGGTCTTATCCCGATAGTGGTAAACCTTGCCGCCAAGCAGATCCATATAGGTGCGCAGGTCACGGATGCACATCGATTCAAACAGAAGCCCAAATGTTTCAAAATCCTCTAGGAGCTTTTGAGGCGTTGCCCCCAGGGCTGCGACCGCAAGCGACGGATCGCAGAAATGGCGCGTCGGACTTGTCCGTACGGCGGTTTTTGAGCGGAGCCGCGGGGCCCATGCCTCGAGATCTTCGAAAACGCAGGAGCGGGTCAAGGCGTCGACATATTCAGAAACGGTATTTCTTGAGGGAGGTTCTCCTTGCATGTCAGCAGCGATTGTGGCGAGCGATGCCTCTGTCGAGATATTGCGAGCATAGCTTCGAATAATCTGGGCCATCCAAGTCTTATTTCTCCGCAGTCCATCAATCTCGTCGATATCGGAATCAAGCAGTTCCGAGATGTAATCAGGGGCCATGGATAGCGCAATCCCATGGTTTGGCTCGGTAACCGCTTCAGGCCAACCTCCTCGGCAAAGTGAGTAGACGATACGTTCGATATCGAAGTCGACCATATCGGCAACATCGGTGTTTCCATCAAACAGGCTTGCCAGCGAAACTGATCCTGTTGACTCGCGTGATTCAAAAAGTGACATCGGGCGCATGTTTATACGTGCTATGCGGCCGACTCCTGAGTGTGCCGGCATTTCGCTTGCCCGAGGCGTTGCGGAGCCGGTGAGGATAAACCTGCCTCGTCCTTTGCCGCGGTCGATCGCGAACCTTACGGCGTCCCAAAGCTGTGGGGCCATTTGCCATTCATCGATGAGGCGTGGCTCATCTCCTTTGAGCAGGAGAGAGGGCTTCGAATCGGCAAGCTGGATGTAGCTCGGACCGTTATCGGGGTCTTGCATGTAGATGCTGCTTGCGGCTGCCTGTTCAGCCGTTGCGGTCTTGCCGCACCATTTTGGCCCTTTGATTTGGACAGCCCCAGAAGATTTTAGTTTTCTGGCGAGCACTTTGTCCGCGACTCGTGGTAAATAACCGTGTTGAATTGAACCCATGTCACCCTCCTTGCTATCAGGGTATTATACCGTTGATTTGTGCAAGTTGGACGATTTAGATTGTGCAAGTTGGACGATTTAGATTGTGCAAGTTGGACATTATATCTAGTAAACATTCATGATGCCAGAAGAGAAGCCCTAGAGTCTCCAGGCCTTTGTCGTATAACGCATGATGTCAAGAATGTCGGCCTTGATGTTTGGTGGCAGGGCTTTGAAGAGCGATAGATATTCGTCTTCCTGAGCAGTATAAAACGCAGGGCTTCCGTCTGGATCTTTGGTATAGCCAAGGATATCGTTGGGCGTGCATCCAAAGAGATCGCACAATGCAACAATGCGGTCCTCTCCTAGTTTTGCTCGACCTGTTTCCCATGCACTATATGTCGCCTTGCTAACGCCAAGACTGTCCGCAATTTGAAGCTGAGTAAGCCCTGACTTTTTGCGGATTCTGGCGAGTGCGGTATGTTTATTGGTCACATCCATGTCGCTCCCGTCTGATATCAAGAGCAACTTTGCATTTCGGTGCCAGTCAAATGTCTAACTGGATTGTCCTTAGGTGCAATAATTGACATAAAGTCTAATTTGAATAAACTCAAAACCAATATAAATAGACATCGAGGAATGGTGGCTATGGGGAGAGTTGTTGGAATCGATCTTGGGACGACCTATTCGGCCGTCGCTGTGTTGGGAGACGATGGACTTCCCGAAATACTGAAGAATGCGGACGGAGAACCGACTACACCTTCGGTTGTTTTATTCCAATCATTTGACGGAAAAGACGAGCCGCTTGTTGGAACGATGGCCAAGCATTCGGCGGCAGGTGATCCCGATAATGTTGTCCAGTTCGTTAAACGGCAGATGGGAAATCCGGATTGGAGATTCGACTCCGACTCGGGCGTTTCCTACTCTGCAGAAGAGGTTTCCTCCCTTATTATCAAAAAATTATTGCAAGATGCCGAGCAGGCACTTGGAGAAGAAGTATGCGGAGCCGTGATTACGGTTCCCGCATATTTTGATGATGCAAGAAGAACTGCGACAAAGCAGGCAGGTGTAATTGCGGGCACCAAAGTGCTTCGCGTGTTGAATGAACCGACGGCCGCAGCCCTTTCCTTTGGTCTCGATACCGAGAAGAACGGCGTCACGCTTGTCTATGATCTGGGCGGCGGAACGTTCGACGTGACGCTTCTTAAGATAGAGGACGGTTGCTTTACGGTTATCGGAACCGATGGCGATAGGAACTTGGGCGGATTCGATTTCGATAACGCTCTAATGTCGTTCGTGGCAGAAGAGCTCTCGAAACAGGGCGCTGGTAATGTTCTCGAGGATTATCTGATAAGTGCCGAGCTTCGAGAGAAATGCGAAATGGTTAAGCGCACTCTTTCGAACGTGGCAAAAGCCAACCTTCACATTTCGAAAGACGGAAAGCCTTATCGTGTGGCTATTTCTCGCGAAGATTTCGAGCGGGCGAGTAGGTCACTCCTGAATCGAACGCAGGAGCTGGTCGAGGACGTGCTCGAGGACACCGGTTATTCATGGGGCCAGATCGATCATGTGGTCCTCGTTGGTGGCTCAACGCGTATGCCAATGGTACACAAGTTAATCGAAGATATTTCGGGGATGAAACCCGAGCTTGGGGTAAATCCCGATGAGGCTGTCGCCATGGGGGCTGCCGTTCAGGCCGCAATAGAAATGGAATCGAGCGTTGACGTGGCGGGATCGGCGGAAAATAGTTTGCCGGATATGCCCCTCTTTACGGCTCCGAGCGTAGTCATTGCCGATGTTACCTCGCAACCTTTGGGGGTTGTGATGCTCGGGAAAGACGGCAAAGACTACAACAATGTCGTGATTCCGAGGAATTCACCCGTGCCGGGGAGTTATTCACAGGACGCAGCAACGGTGAGCGAGAACCAGTCGTACGTCGATGTTCAGGTGACACAAGGCGATGACCCAGACTTGAACTATGTGGTCATTATCGGTTCAAAGGAAATACCGCTTCCGCCCGGGTTGCCCAAGGGATCTCCCGTCCGCGTGGTTTACGAATACGACAAAGAACAGACGGTGCATATCCGTCTATATGACGGGGAGAGCGGACGACTGTACGGTGAGTTCGAAATCGACCGCGTGGCGAATATGGACGAGCGGCAACTTGATGCCGCCGTTAACAAGATGAAGAACATCGAAATTGGATAGGGGACACTGATGGAAGAATTTGTTGACTACTATGAAATTCTCGAACTGGAAAAGAATGCGCCGATTGAGGAGATTGAAGAGGCGATTAAGAAAACACGAAAGCGCTTCAGGCGCCTCGAAGGATCTCCGGATGCTATGCAAAGAGCAAACGCCGAAAGGATGATGCAGCTCTTAAATGAAGCAGATTCGTTGTTTCACAACAGTTCAAAACGCTTGGAATACGATGCCACATATGATAGCGGGAAGAGTGACAGCAAGAGGGACCTGGAAAAAGACGCCCGTGCTGCAACCGCCGAGAAAGACTGGACATCAGAAGCGAAAGATTATTTCAAAAACGGTCAGAGTGCCAACGCTTGTTTTGCCGCTAGGGAGGCAACAAGGAATTGCTCAACCGATGCGGAAGCATGGCTTGTGTGGTCTCTGGCAGCATATTCGATGGACAAGTATGACGAATCCATTTTTGCTGCATCTGAGTTGCTGAAGCTTGGCTCGAATCAGGCGACCGCTCATAGGCTGTTGGGCGACTCGTACATAATGATTGATAAATACGCAGACGCCGAGGCTGAGTTTCTGAAGGCCCAGCAGATTGATAAGAGCGACTATACGATTATGGCGCGCTTGGTTGATGCGCGTTATCTTCAGGGGAAATTTGACCAGGCCCTCACTATGGCGCGCAATCTTCATGAGGCACATCCGGATTATGGACCCGTCCTAAGCTCGTTATGCCGGTGTCTAGAGACGGATGTCGAGAACAAAATGAGCTCAAAGGATAATGCTGGCTATTTCACCAATATGAAACAAATCCAGCATGCTGAACTTGTCGTTAGTGAAATGCGCGCGTTGGGAAATATCGACAAGGCTGATGAGGAATGGATTGAGAAAATGGAGGGCCTTATCGACTGGGCGCGTAAAAGGCACTACATTGCACCGGCCCGATGGTTTTGGATTCTCTGCGGCTTGACCTTCTTATTTATGATAAGCGGGTCAAGTGGCGCTCTCTTGACGCTCGTTCTGTTCTTTGGGCTGCTCCTGTATGCATTCTTCTTTGTTGTACCGACCGGATGGATGATCAATGCCCGCAAATTAGGAGAGCTTGCAAAGAGGACGGGGCTCCAATAATGGACGTGCGCTGGGACCAAGCACTCGACAGCTTGGAGATGGATCGCCAAGCAATTATTGACTGTGCAGAACGGCTCAGAGCGTCTCTCGCTTCTCTCAAATCAGATTCAAGAAAAATCAAAGACCTGGCCACTGGCGAAGCTTATGCAGGATTATTCAGTGAGCTGCTGCTTGCTGTTGATAGAGTTAAGAATGAGCCGCTGTCAGAGGACTTGAGGTCTTCGATTGCGGATGAGATTATCGAGGTTTGTAGCCATTACGGGCTTGAGTCTGTTCTGTGCGACGAGACAGTTAACCTACATGAGCATGAAATCGTTGGATTGATTAAGACAGACGACGCCTTCAAAGATGGAAAGGTGGCTCGCGTAGAGCGAGACGGTTACAGGATTGGTGGAAGACTTCTCCGTCCAGCGCGAGTGGTTGTCTTTCGGCACGAAGAGGGCTGATGGCCAATATGTCGCTGGAAGAGACCTATGCCGAAATGAGGCAAGCGCTCAGCGAGGTCAAGGAATGCCAGGCTCATCTGCTGGGAGCTTGTGAATCCCAATCTGCCTCCGTTGACACGTGGTTGCAGATGACGCTGAAGGAGAGACAGGAGGCAAAAACACGAGCGCTCAATAAACTCAGCATCCGGGAGAAGCGCCGCAACGCCCTTTTGAAAAAGCGAGTGCAGGATACCGTTGACGAGTTGCTGGCGATCGAGGAAGGCTCGGCCCTCAATGCCGCCGAGTATATCCAGATTGGATCGATGTCGAAAACTTCAAAACGCGACGATTTGTTTACGGTGCCCTTTATCGTTCCGCTGCTTGGTCATGGCAATATCGTGATGTCGGTTTCAGACGAGGGCTGCATTTCAGACGGGGTAGTACGCGAGGTAGAGGCCAAGACGCTTTTATCGACTTCAGCGTCGCAAGTTGAAATCATTAGTTTTGACCCGGCACTCAAAAACATCGAGGCTCCTTTTTCGACGATTGGCCGGAACGGGCAAGGCGAGGCAGCGGTCAGGTATTTGCATTCGAGAGGCGAACTCGATGCCTTGCTTAACGAGCTGACCGACCGTGTGACGCAAATCAACAACGAGTTGCTGTCAGACGATGAGAGCCTAGCGGTATATCACCAACGGGTCGGAATGCCGGTCGAGAAGTACCAGCTCGTTGTGATCCACGATATGCCGATGGGAATGGCTGCCGAGCAATACGACCGTATCTGCTCGCTGATGAAGGCGGCCCCAAAGGCAGGCACTTCTTTCCTAATGATACAACCCAAGATGGACGACTTGCCCAAATGGTATTGCGAGAAGAAACGTTCCTATCCTGTTTCGGAGCGTCTCGAACTATTCTCGGGCAGTCATGCCCGATGGCTGGGTCACGATGGCTACGATGTTGAGCTCTATGAGCTTGACACGATTGAATCGGCGCAAGCCGCCGAGCGGATGGCCCGATCAGCGGCAGAGCTGCGGTTGCCCGAAGTAAAGATCGAGTCGGTGCTTCCCTCGGAGTATTGGATGGAGACGAGCGAGGACGGAGTCACGTTCTCGCTGGGTCTGCGTGGAACCCAGACGGTTGATGTCACGATTGGCTCGAATGAGACTCAAAGACATAATGCACTGATAACCGGCGCGGTCGGACAGGGTAAATCGAATCTGTTGAAAGATATCATCTACGGTTTGTGCGCCAGGTATTCTCCCGACGAGTTGGAACTCTATCTGTTTGATTTCAAAGAGGGCGTTACCCTGTTTCCCATGGCTCCCACGCCGGATTCCCCCGAGTATCTACCGCAGGTAAAGGCATTTGGGCTTGAGGCCGATGAAGACTTTGCCATGGATGTGCTGAATTCCATAGCCGCCGAGGCCAAACGGAGGGCCGCTGCGATCAAGCCTTACGGAGATAATCTGCTCAAGTATCGGCGCAATAGCGGGAATAAGATGCCGCGTATCGTTGTGGTCATTGATGAGTTCCAGCTATTTCTAGAAGGCGCGAGAGGCAAGGAAGCCTGTGAACTTTTGGAACGCATCGTTCGCCTCTATCGTGCATACGGTATTCACGTGATATTGGCGTCACAAAGTATCGGCGGGATAACCAATCTTGCCATTTCCCAAGGCAAGTTCTTCGCACAGTTTCCTATCCGTATCGGACTGAAAAACTCGCCGGCGGAGTCGCGGGCGACTTTCGGACCCTTTAACGAGGCGGCTGCTAGTCTAAGGTTCAGGGGACAGGCGATTCTGAACGAAGATTACGGAAATCCGAGCGCAAATGTGACGGTGCTTACGCCGTTTGCTGAGGATGCCACGTTGGACAGTCTCAGGAACAAGTTCTATGCAATGCCAAAAGGGCACCTTGATGAACCGGTGGTTTTCGACGGAAGCACTCTGCCGGAGTTGACTGAGGCCCTCCTTGAGCAGAACGACATAGATTCAGGTAACGTGCCGAGCGCCTTGCTTGGCCGGGGTGTTTCTGCTGGGTTGGCACCGATATATTTCCCGTTTGAAAGAGCTGCGGGAAGCAATATCGCTCTTGTGGGCAGGGGAACGCTGCCAGGGCTCGGTGATCTTCCGAATTCTGTCGATCTTGCGGCGTGCGTTATGGAAACGCTTGTTTTATCGCTTGCACGCTATGAGCGAGGCGCTGAGTTTGCTGTAGTGGAGGATGGCGCGCGCCATGTTTCTAATTCGACTCTGGAGATATGCGCTCGTGCGGGGGTTTCTCCGGAGGTCGTGCCTTCGGACGAAGCGGCTGCATGGATTACCAATTGTCTTCAGAGAAATGATGTCGGGGAAGAATGTGGGCGGGAGCGGTTTGTGTTGGTGCCGAATGCGGACTCACTAGGATCTTTCGACTTTGGTGCTCAGCAGAAGCTTCAAAAGGTATTCCGTGAGGCTCCTATGCACGGAATCCACTTTGTCTGCCATTGGCAAAACCCCGTAGCGCTTTCAGCGCAGTTGGGTTCATCGGGACTGTCGTCTTTTGACGGCGTGGCGTGTCTGTTTGGCTCGAATGTCGCAGCGAAGCAGTTGGATGGCCCGCTGTGCCAGTGGAACGGGCAAGAGAACCGGGTCCTTTACAAGGAGGCTTCTTCGGGACGTCCCTCAATGAAGCTCATGCCCTTTGTCGCAACGCGATTATGGAGGAGGGGCGACGATGAGCAGGGATGATTTGTACGAAAGGTATCTGTCCGAAGCAGAACGATTTCTGAAATCGGAGGCGTCGACCGCCCAGCTTGTTAAGCAGGAGTGCGATCGTTGTGATCGGGAGTCGACCTCTGCGAGGAACATGGCGGGCAAAAAGAAAGCGGAGATAGATCGCCTGGCGCATCAAGCACAGGAGGCTTTTTCGCAATTGTCTAAACGACTTGCGGGGAGTCACGCGAAGGACGTCGGCGCTGCGCTTCCGAACATGGTAAGACCGATTGCGTCGAATGAAGACGCTGCCGAGCTTGCCTCTTCGTTATCAGGGCTTATCAAGAAAATCGATTGCTATATCGAGATGATTGAAAAAGATACGTCTGTGAACGAGTTGAGTCAGCGATCTTCAAATGCACTGGATGCTCGACGGGCGGCTCTTGACCGGAAGCGTCTTCTGGTGGAAGAAGAGAAGGCGATGCCGGATCCTCTTCCCGTTAAAGCCGAGGAGTCGAAAGGCGGCTGCCTTTCTCAGGCGGCGGTTCTATGCGCGTGCTGTATTGGGGTAATTTCGCTTATTGCGAATGTGCTATTTGGGTTGTTGTGACAACGGAAAGGAACAGAAATGAGTCAGAACATCGGCCAGCTCGTTGCAGAGCTGAACGCGTTGGTGTCGAAGATGGAGACGCAGCGAGGTGTGTGCGTCACGGTGGCGGACGATCTCGATTCACTGCACGACATGCTTAACGCGGCAATGGAAGGAACAAATTCGACCGCTCAAAATGAGGCGGTTGGGCAGCTTGGAGCGGCAGCGGCAAAGCTGCTCGAGGCGGGTGGCCTTATCAGTACGGCATGCGATGTGGTCAGCACGTATGCAAGCTCGCTCTAGGCGTTTATGGGTGGCGCGGGGGCTCGTCTCCGCGCTTGCCGTTTTCTTGTTCGGCTTGGGAATTGTTCTGGTCGGTCGTATTGGCGTGAGAAAGGTCGTGAAATCCAGCGGAAGCAATTGCGTGCTGGCGGCTTATGCAGATGGTGTTGGAGATGTGCTTGATATCTGCAATGCGAGAGTTGTTGACACGGTTTCAGGGGTTGTAGAGCAAGACGAATTTCGCTCTTCGTCCATCGATGGGAGCTCGGAATTTCAGCCAAGCATTCAAGAACGGTACTACGCCGACTTGGCGCATGGGCCTAAGGGTCCTGAGTTTCAGAAGTACATCGTTTTGCACGATACGGAGGGCGATTCTTCCCCTGAAAGTGTCATCGATTGGTGGGAGTCCAACGGCAATAAGGTAGCGGCTCATTTTGTTGTTGGAAAAGATGGGTCGATCGTTCAATGTGTGCCTCTCGATCAAATCGCGCACCATGCCGGTTTTGGCGATGCTGGGAAGAACGAGCAGTATGGAACAATCGATGATTCGAGAGATGACAAGGTCGGAACGTTACCGATAGGGGGAAGTTACCCCGATTACGGCATGAACTCTTATTCCGTTGGGATTGAGATGGTTCATGTTGGAGGGTCGGGTGATTATCCCGAAGAGCAGCTTATTGCTGTCGACGGTCTAATCGCGTATATCGATGAATATTACGGGTTCAAGAGCCAGATTATCGACCACAAGGCGTGGCGGACGGGAAATTCGGATACATCGGCGGAATTCTCATCATATCTGTCGAACTATCAAGAATATCGACGTCATGTTGATGGCTAAAAGACGGATTGAAAGGGGAGACAGTGAAGTGTCCCAAATGTAACGCAGAGATAGAAGAGGGGACAGTTTACTGCCCCTTTTGTGCTGCGAAAGTATCTTCTGACGTGGGTCGGTCGACCACAGAGAATGAGCGGATGTCATTCGATGTCAAGGATAATGCGAAGGGGAGGGCAGCGGCGGAGGATTCTGGCAACGAACTAGGTAAAAGAGAAATTGGGTTAATTGGTGGATTCGATTCAAATAAAATCGTGATAATTGGCCTGGTGGCCGCCATTATTGTTGGCGGCTTTTATGTTTGGAATCGATTCGGGGGTGGGCACTCATCACCAGAATTCACTCAAACCTATCAGCATACGATGTATAAATCGGACGCCGATGAGTTTGAGTCGGAAAACTCAGATGAAAAGGACGAGGCCGACGACGAGGGCGCAACTGAATTAATAGTGGTATCAAATAACTCCGCCGGGTTTCCAGAGATGGTGGTGAATGTCAAGGTGACCGGCTCTTCGACAGAGGGGTTGTCGAAGCCGGAGAATTGGTCCCTGAAAGAAGCGGGTACGAACGGTGAGCAGGCTTCGACTAACCCCCGGAGTGTTGTAGTTGGTTCGGACGGAGTTTGCAAGCTCGCATATCGGTCGACGCTCGGTAGCGATTCGGGTGATAGCCGTACGGTTGTCGTGTCATATATTGATGATCAATCACATAAGGTTATGGATAGCTTTTCCTATTACTGTGATGCGAAGAGTTCGACGGTAGACGGTTACTTACTTTCTGAAAGCGACTCACGGCGTTATACCGAGGCGGAGATTAAAGAAATGGGCATGAGCACATGGGAGCTTTGCTTGGCAAGAAATGAAATATATGCACGCCATGGTCGCAAGTTCAAGAATGAGAAGATTCAAGAGTATTTCGACAATAAGGATTGGTATGAAGGCATATACCCGCCTGAGGAATTTGATGCGATGACATCACCGCTTAATGATATCGAGAGGGCAAATGCCGAAACGATCCAGTCTTACGAACGTGCTATCGGATCTGAGTTTTTAAATCCATAACAAAACTTGTGGCAAAGACTAGGCAAATGAAGAAAACGGGTGCGAGTCTGTGCGACCCGCACCCGTTCACTGGGGGCTGTTTGTGACTACCATACTATCCGTGGTTGCACTCGGTGCATCCAGAAGTCCGGCGAGCGGTGCAAAAGCGCTCATGGACGGCAGGCAGACGGCAACATGTAACAAGCGTATTACAGATGCTTCTCCAGCAGCGCCTGCAGCCTCGCCTTGGGCAGAGCGCCAACCGATCGGTCAATCTCCTCGCCGTTCTTAAACACAACCAGCGTGGGGATGCTCATGACGCCATACTTCATGGCCAGGTCCTGGTTGTCGTCGACGTTGCATTTGGCAACGGCAAGCTTGCCCGCCAGCTCATCGGCAACCTCGTCAACGATGGGCGAGAGGGATCGACAGGGCCCGCACCACGGTGCCCAAAAATCGACCAGCACGGGCAGGCTGTCGTTAACGATGGAATCGAAGTTCTCGGGGGTAATCTGATTAATGTCAGCCATGGTGACCTCCATAATGCGACGCGGCTCGGCCGCGTAAAACTCAGTACGACCGTGCTTATACCCAGCCGCCCGCAAAGCAACCACTCGCGGGCAGCTCTTTTATATAATGGTGGGCACGCAAACGATTGGAGAGCGCATGTCCACGTCACAAAGCCAGAAAAAAGAAGCCATCGCCCAGGCGGCCGAGCAGGAGCTCACATCGCTTGCGGTCCGTGGCGTGCGTATTGCGGGCAACGCGTGCTCGCCGATCGTGCTGGTCAAAGGCGATTTGGACGAGGCCGAGCGTTCGGGTGGCGAGCTTGCCGCCGGCCCGGATGGCGCGGCGTTGCGCAAGGCGCTTGGGGCCATCGGCTACGCGCCCGAGGATTTTTGCGTGCTGGCAAGCGTCGCCGGCGTGGGTGACGGAGCGGTCGCGGTGGGCGAGACTCTGCCGTGCGAGCTGTTCCGTGAGGCGCTTGAGGCTTTGGACCCCGAGGCGGTGCTACTGCTCGACAACAACGCGGCTGACGCCATGCGCGAGACCTACGCCGATATGCTCGTGGCGATCGATGACTTCGACACCGCCATGCTCAAGCCCGGCCTGGTCGCCCATGTGCAGGGTCGCCGCGTGCTCGCGCTCGACGGTTTTGAGGCGGCGCTCACTGACAAAGCCGCCAAGCAGCGCATGTGGGCATACATTAAGCAGCTGACCCCGGCGGCTGCACCGCTGTAGCGGATTGGCGCCGGCGAGCGATTGCCTGGCGGGCAAGGCGCGCCTCGAGATCGGCACCGCACTTCTACATCACAGCGCGCAGCTCAAACCGATCGCCGTTAATGCGGAACTGGCAGTTGCCGTTCATGCGCTCCACGGCAAGTTTGATGCTCCTGGTGCCAAAGCCGTGGCCCGCATGCCGGGTCACGGGCATGCCGTCGACCATGCGCGGCGCGCGGTCAAACGTGTTGGAAACTAACAGCAGCAGCTGGGCGTCCTCTAATCGCAGGTCAAAGTCGACGAATCGCTTTCCTTGGGGTGCGGCGCTTGCAGCGGTGATAGCGTTTTCCAAGGCATTTGAGAGCACGCTAAACAGGTCGGCGTCACCTACGTGGATGGTTTCGGGTACGGCGGCGCGCAGGTTGGCGGTAATGCCGTTTCTATTGATATCCGAGTTAAATGACGAAAGCGCGATGTTTACGGTCTCGTTGGCGCAGAAGCGGCGTACGGCGGTGCGATCGCCGGCTTCGCAGAGTTCATCGATGCGTTTGAGCGCCTCGTCGGTGTGGCCCTCCTCAATTAAAGCGGCCAGGCCGCGTAGGAAGTGGCGCATGTCGTGGCGCAGAATCGACAGCTCGCGCCCAGATTGACGCCAAGCCTCGAGCTCTTTGATGGCGGCGCTGTCGCGGGTTTCGAGCATCCAGCGCTCTCGCTCGGCGGTTTCCTTTTCTTCGTATTCGCGCAGGTAAACGGCAAGAAACATAAGATAGAAGGCACAGAGCGCAAATGCCAAAAACTCAACCGTCACCACCGAGCCCGAGTGGAACAGCGTGGTGTAGACGTTGGTGGCATAGTCAAAGACGTAATAGACGAGCGGCAGGATTAAAAGGATGCCCAGCTCGGTGGTGCTTTTAATCGCCAAGCGCGGACCGATGTCGCCGGCCCAATGCAACAGGACGGCAAAGACGGCGAGTGTGGTCGCGATGCGCGCCAGATAGTACGCGATCTGAGAATCGGTTGCGGCAAATGCGGCGATGCCCATCCAATTGCTGAACTGGCAGCTCAGATAGGCACTCGTAATGCCGAGCACGGCAAGCAGCGGGCTCAGGCGGTAGCGCGCGCACAAATAGATGACGAGCGGCAGATGCACGACGAGCGGATATACCTGGCGGGCAAAAAGCTCGCCGCCGACGGCATTGGCGAGGCCAAATGCGCATCCGGTTACGGCACCGACCAACACCAGTTCAAGCGCATGACGCCGGTTGATCTCGACACCGCACAGTGCCGCCGAGGCAAAGACACCAAAGAGCAGCGTCGTGGCGTGGTGGATTGCCCAAAGGACCATTTCGGCCGAGGAGACCATCAGTGTCTCCCACCCTCAAAGCGCACCGCAAAGTAGGCGTCTTGGAATCCCTGCTTGCAGCTGCGCGAAAGCGGGATGCAAGCGCCCGAGCGCATGACGATGTCCGTGCGGTCAAAGTGATCGATATTGCGCAGGTTGACCTGGTAGCTGCGGTGGCATTTAAAGAAGACCGCGTTTTGCGCCAAACGGTCCTCGACGCTGCGGAACGATTCGAGTGCCTCGATATCGCGTCCGTCGCGCAGGTGGAAGACCACGTGCTTGTTGCGCGCCTCGGCATATTCGATGTCGGACAGGCGCAGGGCGTGGTAGCTAAAGGAAGTTTTGATCACGAGCTCGTCGGTTGCCGCCGGGCGCATGCTCGAAAGCTCGTTAAGTAACTGCGCCAGGCGTTCGTAAGTCACGGGCTTGAGCAGATAGTCGAAGGCGCGGACCTCGTAGGATTCAAGCGCGAACTCGGGCGACGAGGTGAGGAACACCAGGCGCACGGCGGTATCGGCCTGGCGCAATTCGCGTGCGGTGTCCATGCCGTTGACGAGCGGCATGATCATGTCGAGCAGAATGATGTCGGCGCGCGATGCGGCATGGCGGGCCAGCAGGTCCTCGCCGCGCGTGACGAGCGCAACATCGACCGCCGTGCCCGTCTCGCTCGACCAACGGTCGATCATCCGGTGCAGTCTATCTAGAAAAGCGACGTCGTCGTCGCAGGCAATAATCTTGAGCATTCTGAGCCCCCTTAGTAGTTCGATTTTGCCACATTGGGTGCGGACCGCTCGCGGAGGCGTGTCCCATTTGCGCCCCACGTCGCGCAACTCGCGCCGAGCGGTATTGCGGTGGCGAAAGATGCCTCCTGCGCTATCGAGAGCTCGGCTATCCTCGGCTTGCCAGTTCGAAAATGGACCTGCCACATGATTGAATCTTTATTTCAACTTTACACCTAGGTTTACAGCTGTCTTGTCAGCTGTAAACCTAGGTGTCATACTAAAGCCCCAAGATTCGCCAAAAGAGAGGGGCCTTGATGGCACAGAGCGCGAACATGGATGCGTCGGAGCTCGCACGCGATATCGCGGCCGGCCTAGCATCGGCAACGACGGCAACGGAGCGCGCGGCACTGGTGCCCGCAGAGCTCGTCGAGGCCATTCAGCAACTAAAAACCCAACGTGACGCGGTGATCCTGGCGCACTATTACGTGGCGCCCGAGGTCCAAGCCGTGGCTGATTACGTCGGCGACAGCTTCTACCTGGCCAAGCTCGCCAAGAGCCTGCCGCAGCAGACCATCGTGCTGTGCGGCGTGGAGTTTATGGGCGAGAGCGCCAAGCTGCTCAATCCCACTAAGACCGTGCTGCTGCCCGAGCCGGGAGCGGACTGCCCCATGGCTCACATGGTCAAGCGCGAGACGGTCGACGCCGCCCGCGCCGAGTACGGTGACGACCTGGCTGTCGTCTGCTACGTCAACTCCACGGTCGAGATCAAGAGCTGGAGCGACGTGTGCGTCACCAGCTCCAACGCCGTTAAGATCGTGTCCGAGCTGCCGCAGCAGCATATCCTGTTCATTCCCGACCAAAACCTGGGCCGCTTCGTAGCCGAGCAGGTGCCGCAAAAGCACGTCATCCTCAACAAGGGCTACTGCCCGCGCCACCACATCATCACCGTTGAGCAGATCGTTGACGCGCAGGAAGCGCACCCCGACGCGCTCGTGCTGGCGCACCCCGAGTGCAAGGCCGATGTCCTTGCCGAGGCCGACTACATCGGCTCCACCGCCGGCATCATCAAGTATGCCGAGGAGTCCGACGCGAGCGAGTTCATTATCGTGACGGTCCGCGGCGTGCTCTACGAGCTCGAGCGCCGCTGCCAGGGCACCGGCAAGAAGTTCTACTTCCCCGCGGTGCAGCCCACCTGCGTCAACATGGACCTCATCACGCTCGAAAAGCTCGTGCGCTGCCTGGAGACGGGCGAGGGCGAGGTGCAGATCGGCGTCTCGGACGAGGCGGCAGACAAGGCCAAGTTCACGCTCGACCGCATGCTCGAGTACGCAGCGCGCTAGAACAATGTGACATGAGGGGCAGCTCCTTATGCCACATTACAAGGGAGAGGATTCCTGTGGAAACCAAACAATACCCCGACATGGAGTGCGACGTCGCCATTGCCGGCTGCGGCGTAGCGGGCCTGTACGCGGCCCTCAATCTGCCGACGAGCACGCGCGTGATCATGCTCTCCAAGGGCGCTGTCGACGAGTGCGATTCGATGCTCGCGCAGGGCGGCATCTGCGTGCTGCCTGAGGGCTCGGACTACGATGCCTTCTTTGAGGACACCATGCACGCCGGTCATTACGAGAATCGCCGCGAGAGTGTCGACATCATGATTCGCTCGAGCCGCTCGGTCATCAACGACCTGCTAGCGATGGGCGTGGATTTTGAGCGCAAGGCCGATGGCGACCTCGACTTTACCCGCGAGGGCGCGCACAGCCGTCCGCGCATTGCCTTCCATGCCGATATCACCGGCAAGGAGATTACGACCAAGCTGCTCCAGGCCGTTCGCAAGCTGGATAACGTGCAGATTTTGGAGCACGTGGCCATGACCGACATCCTGACGGGCGAGCGTGACGGCGCCACGGTGTGTGCCGGTGTCGTCGCCGTTTCCGTGGACGAGGACAACTCGGTTCGTCCCGCCGACGAGCTGGCAAATGCTGCCGAGGGCGTGCATGCCGGCGAGCCGTTTAAGATCCATGCCCGCCACACGCTGTGGGCGACGGGCGGCATCGGTGGCGTATACGACCACTCGACCAACTATCCGCAGCTCACGGGCGATGCCTGCTACATCGCTCAGGAGCATGGCGTTAAGATGGAGCACCTGGACTACGTGCAGATCCACCCCACGGGACTGTTCTCGCCGCAGCCGGGCCGCACCTTCCTGATCAGCGAGAGCTGCCGCGGCGAGGGAGCGATTTTGCTCAATGCCGCCGGTGAGCGCTTTACCGACGAGCTTCAGCCGCGCGATGTGGTCGCCGCCGCTATTCGCGAGCAGATGAAGCAGGACGGCACCGAGCACGAGTGGCTGAGCTTTGCCCCCGTTGAGCGCGACGTGGTGACCGGGCACTTTACCAACATCCGCGCGCGCTGCCTGGAGGACGGCCGCGACATCCTGGACGAGCCCATCCCCGTCACGCCCACGCAACACTACTTTATGGGCGGCGTGTGGGTCGACAAGGACGGCCGCACCTCGATGCCCGAGCTCTACGCCGCGGGCGAGACGGCCTGCAACGGCGTTCACGGCAAGAACCGCCTTGCATCAAACAGCCTGCTCGAAGCACTGGTCTGGGGTCGTCGCGCTGCTTGGCGTATGCGCACCGGCGAGTCGCTGGCCGTGGAGGAGGCCGGCGAGCCCGCGCTCGATGGCCGTCATCGCGCCCTGAGCGCCGACATCCTGGCAATCGATGATCTGGCCCGCGCCGCCGGCACGCAGGCCGTGGAGGAGTAGACCATGAATCCCATTACTATGAAACTCGTCGTCGATGATCTGATTCTGCAGGCTCTGCGCGAGGACATTACGTTTGAGGACGTGAGCACGGCGAGCGTGTGCCCCACGGCGCGTCCCGCCACGGTGGAGCTTATCGCCAAGGCCGATGGCATCATCGCCGGCTTGGATGTGTTTGCCCGCACCTTTGAGCTGCTGGATCCGCAGAGCTCGGTGCTGTTTGATGTCGTCGATGGCGATGAGGTGCACGCCGGCGACCACGTGGGCCAGGTGCGCGGCGACGCGCGCGTGCTGCTTTCGGGCGAGCGCGTGGCGCTCAACTACCTGCAGCGCATGAGCGGCATCGCTACCTACACGCACAGCATGGCCGCGGCGCTCGAGGGCACCAAGACCGTCCTCGTCGACACGCGCAAGACCACGCCGGGCATGCGCGTGTTTGAGAAGGCTGCAGTCGAGATCGGCGGCGGCAGCAACCACCGCTATAACCTGTCGACGGCTGTCATGCTCAAGGACAACCACATCGATGCCGCCGGCGGCGTGACGCGTGCGATCGAGATGGCGCGCGCCCATGCGTCGTTTACCACGACGGTCGAGATCGAGTGCGAGAACCTGGACATGGTGCGCGAGGCAGTTGAGGCCAGTGCCGATATCATCATGCTCGACAACATGACCCACGACGACATGGCTGCCGCGATTGAGCTTATCGCCGGTCGCGCCAAGACCGAGTGCTCGGGCAACGTGGA
>UQKV01000028.1 GCA_900541665.1 uncultured Collinsella sp. | reverse complement strand
TTTTAGGCACACTCCGCAGGACGCAAGAAGCCCTCGCCGCACGAAGTGCGCAGCGAGGGCTTCTTGCATGTCCGAGGACGTGCCTAAAAGTAAACTGATGGCGGGCCCGGACGACTACAGGGCTATCGATTACCCCGTGTTCTGCAGTCCTGCCGAGACGCCGGTCACAGTCGAAAGAATCAGGCTCATGTACTCGGCCTTCTTCTCCTCGGCCATCTCGTCCTGGTTCATACGCACCTCGCGAAGGGCGCGGACCTGGGCGATGGACAGGGCGTCGACGTAGGGGTTACGCACGCGAACGGCGCAGCCGAGCACGCGACGACGCTGCAGCGGCCATTCATCACCGACGATGGCAAGGACCCACTTACGGGTGAGCTGCATCTCGGTAAAGACCTTCTTGGACAGATCATCGCGGTCGCCCAGATGCAGATACATCTTGGCGATGCGCTGATCGGTCTTAGCAATCGACATCTCGATGTTGTCGATAAAGGTGCGGAAGAACGGCCACTCCTGGTAGGCAGCCTTGAGCTGGTCAAGATCGCCAAGCTGCTCGCAGGCGGTGCCCAGACCGTACCAAGCGGCCAGGTTAATGCGCGCCTGGCTCCAGCTGAAGATCCACGGGATGGTACGCAGGTCATCGAGCGACTTGGCGCCCAGACCGCGCTTGGCGGGACGCGAGCCGATCGGCAGCAGACCGACCTCGGTCAGCGGCGTCACGGTCGAGAACCACGGTGTAAAGTCCTCGGTGTTCAGCAGGTCCAGATAGCGTTCGTGGCTTGCAGTGTTGAGCTTCTCGGCCATATCCCAGAACTTCTGCGTGGTCTCGGTGTTGGTCTTCTCGACACTCGGGGCCGACTGCAAAAGCGTTGCGGCGGCAACGGACTCAACATGGCGCTGAGCCAGCGTGCGGTTGCCGTAACGGGCAAAGATGACTTCGCCCTGCTCGGTAAGCTTAAAGAAGCAGTTGACCGAACCCTTGGGCTGCGCCAGCACGGCCTTGTTGGCCGGGCCGCCGCCACGGCCCACGGCACCGCCGCGACCGTGCATGAGCACCAGGTCGATATCGTTCTTCTCTGCCCACTTGGCGATGCGCTCCTGCGCGGAGTGCAGCGCGAGCATGGCCGTGGTAGGACCGGCATCCTTGGAAGAGTCGGAATAGCCCAGCATGACCTCCATGCGGCGGTTGGTCTGGGCAAGGCGCTTTTGCACCACGGGCAGCGTAAGCATCTGATCGAGCACGTCGACGCAGCCCTCGAGGTCCTCGAGCTGCTCGAACAACGGGATCACGTCGAGCTCGGGGACATCCTCCTCGTGTGCAAAGGACAGGTGCGCCAGCTCAAAGACGTCGGCCACATGCTGAGCGCTCTTGGTAAACGAGATGATGTAGCGGTGCGCCATCTTCTTGCCGTAGCGCTTTTGGATGGAGCCGATAGCGCGGAAGGTATCGATGACCTCGCGCGTCATGGGCTGCAGGTCGCCATGGATACCGTTCTCGTGGATATCCTTAAGGGCGCGGGCATGCACCACGGAGTGCTGACGGAACTCCATCTCGACCATATGGAAGCCGAAGGACTCGACCTGCCAGATGATGGTTTGGACCGGGCCGTAGGCAGCACGGACGGCACCGCAGGCGGCCAGCGAACGCTGGACGACGCGCAGGTCATCCAGGAACTCGTCGGCGCTGTGGTACATGGTGTCGGTGATACGACGGACGGTGGCGTTCAGGCGGTCGGCCATGACGAGCATGACGGCGCGATGCGGCTCGTGCTCGGAGATCAGCTCGGCGCGGGCCGTGTAACGAGGGCTCATCTCGACCTGATGGTTCCACAGGTTAATGAGCTCGGCCGACGGCTTGCTGTAGGTAGCCTCGAGCGTGAGGTTGCGGCCGATGTGGCGGCACTTGTCCTCGAGCTTGAGCACCATGTGCGTAAAGTACTTGGCGGCGACCTCACGGCTCACCTTGGCGGTGACGTTGGGGTTACCGTCGCGGTCGGAACCGATCCAGCTGCCGGGATGGAAGAACGCCGGGCACAGCGGCGGCACAGTACCGGCCTTGTCGCCCAGCACCCAATCGTCAAAACGACGATAGATAACGGGGATAACGTCGAACAGCGTGTTATCGAAGATGTCGATGATGGTATCGGCTTCCTCGACCGGCGTGGGCTTCTTGAGCGCGATGGGACTCGTACGCACCAGGGCGTCGATCTCCTGCAGCATATGGCGCTCGTTCTCCACCAGGTCGGAGCCGCCCAGACGCGGACGCTCCTCCAGCAGGTTGGAGATACGGCGGATCTTGCCCTCGACGGCCTTACGACGGGCCTCGGTGGGATGTGCGGTAAAGACAGGGTGGAACTCGAGCTTGTCGAGCAGCTCGTTGGCACCCTCGACACCCAGCTCATTCACCAGCTGGTGATAGGCAACGGTAAGCTCGTTGGCAGGATCGACCTCGGTATCGGTCGACGCACCGGCCTCGCGCTCGCGCAGCTGCGCCACACGGTAGTTCTCCTCCGACAGGTTTGCCAGATGGAAAAAGCTCGTAAAGGCGCGAACGATGACCTGCTGCTTATCGAGCGGCAGGCTGTCGATCAAATCGACGACCTCACGAAATGCCACGGCAGTGGGCTCGTCGGCGGTGGGCACGCCCTGCTCGTCGACGGCTTCGTCGGCAGCGCAGGTACCGGGGTTGCCGGCATTGACCACAATCTCGGCTGTCAAAATCTTGTCGAACAGGTCCGCGATCTCGGGATCATACTCGCTAAGCACACGGCGCTCCAGGCGCAAGAACAGCGCCAGATTGTCGCGCAGCTCCTCGGGGATCTCGATCTCGGCGAGACGCTCCCTGGACTCGGCATTCGAGCCGATTCGGTTAACGAGGCGGTTGACCACGGCAGCGACGCGCGCCGCGGCTTCGGGTACAGACTGGTTGCTTAGGTTCTCAGCCACGTTTCCTCCCATTCCTCCTTCTATGCACGTAACATGCGGTATTCATTATAGGCGCTTGAGAAATACTTTCGACACTGATTGCGCTTTACCACACAAAAGTATTTTCTGCATTGCAAAGGTTTTTGCCCTAAATGGTCGTATTTCTCGGTGGGCGGCATACACAAACGGGGGCATTACGCATAAATGCGAAACACCCCCGTAACAATCGCTCGGCGCAAGCGGGACATGTTAGCGAGCCCGCAGCTCAAAAAGATGCACTACAGGCGCTCGCGAACCGCCTCGACGACGTTGGCCAGATCGGCAAGGACCTCTTCGTGGCTCTCCATGTCGCGCACCTTGACCTTGCCGGCGGCAAGTTCGTCGCCACCCAGGACCAAGATGAGCTTGGCGCCTACCTTATCGGCCTGCTTAAACTGGGCCTTGAGCGAACGGCCCTGATAGTCGGCCTCGGTCACGATGCCTGCGGCGCGAAGCTCCTGCGTAATGGCAAAGACGTTCTGGCGCAGCTCCTTGCCGGCGTTGGCGACGTAGACGCACGGGGCCTCATCGGCACCCAAATCGCTGCCAAAGGCCTGCAGGGCCAGCAGGGCGCGCTCAAAACCGACAGCGAAGCCGACGCCTGCCGTGGGCTTGCCGCCCTCGAGCTCGACCAGGCCATCGTAGCGGCCACCGCCGCCGATGGAGCCGACGCCGGCGCCAGGGGCCTCGACCTCAAAGACAGTACGGGTGTAGTAGTCCAGGCCGCGCACCAAGGTGGGATCCTCGACATACTCGATACCGGCGGCATCCAGATAGCGCTTGACCTGCTCGTAGTGCTCGCGGCACTCGTCGCACAGGTTGTCACCCATCAGCGGCGCGTCGGCCATGATCTCGCGGCAATGGTCGTTCTTGCAGTCGAAGGCACGCAGCGGGTTGAGCTCGGCGCGCTCGCGGCACTCGTCGCACATCTCGTCTGCGTGATCGAGGATGAACTGCTTGACCTGCTCGCGGTAAGCCGGACGGCACTGGGCGTCACCCATCGAGTTGATGAGCAGACGAAGCTTGGAAAGATCGAAGCCCAGGCGCTTGTAGAACTCCATGAGCATGATGATGCACTCGGCGTCTGCCGCCGGATCGGGAGCGCCGAGCCACTCGATGCCCACCTGGTGGAACTGGCGCAGACGGCCCTTCTGGGGGCGCTCGCCGCGGAACATGGCCTCGGCATAGTAGGCCTTAAACGGCGTGGAGCCCTGAGGCACCAGGTTGTTCTCGACGACGGCGCGCACCACACCGGCCGTGCCCTCGGGGCGAAGCGCCAAGCGCTGCTTGGGCTTGAGCTTGGTATCGGTACCCTCGGTAAAGACGCGCTCCAGGTTGGCGCCGCTAAAGACGCGGAACATCTCCTTGCGCACGACGTCGGTCGACTGGCCGATACCGTGGACAAAGACGTCCACCTGCTCGATCGCGGGCGTCTCGATAGGCTTAAAGCCAAACGGCTCGAATACGCCGGCAGCGATCTGCTGCATCTTTTGCCAGGCGCGCATCTCGGCGCCGATAAGGTCGCGGGTTCCCTCCGCCTTCTGTGCCTGCATGGGCAAACACCTTTCTTTTGTATCGCGTCATAGGTAGTGGTCATTATACGGCACAAACACAAAACGCGGTGGCGCGTCTGACCGAACGAGGGTATGGGGGCTCGTTCGGCCAGACGCGCCACCGCGGACGAAGCGGACAAGCGGCGATGCGCTTTGGCCTACCTACTCCCCCGCCACGCTCGCGCGCAGCTTGGCGGCGATGGGCTCCGATGCCAGCAGGAACACGAGCATGACCACGGAGCACGCCAGGCACACGATCCAGGTGCTCGCAAAGGAGCCCGTGGCATCGAACAGCACGCCCGAGACAATGGCACCTACGGTGCCGCCGACCATCTCGAGCGAGGTGATGGTGCCCGTGACCTTGCCGAGATCGGCCATGCCAAACTGCTTGGAAGCCGCGATCGTGGGCGTGATGGTGCCCATGCACGTTCCGATACCAAAGCTCACAGCGGCGACAATAGGACCGAGGTCCGTCGTCGGGAAGCACAGCGCCACGCAGGCGATAATGCACGCAACGGAGCCAAGGATATTGCCAAAGCGCAGGCCAAAGCGGTCATAGATCGCACCGAGCGAAATCTTGGCAATAACGACGGTAACCATATAGGCCGAAAGCACGGTACCCGCCCACATGGGATCATGGCCGCCCGTGACAATCTTGGCACCGTTGACGGTAACACTCGTCATGTTGGTAACCTGGTTGGGCAGGATGGCGCCATTGACCAAGCCCATAAAGAGGAAGGCAACGACGAGCAGCCAAAACGCCGGGCTCTTCTTGATACGAGACCAGCCGACACTAACCTCGGGGGCCGTATGCTCGTCCTTATCGCCCGCGGTGGAAACAGACGGATCGCCCGGGTTCTCACCGAGCGGCTTAAGGCCGATCTCGGAAGGCTTGGTGCGGAAGGAATAGGCCGTGATGGGCAGCGCCGCCACCATACAGATAGCCGCGAGCACCAAGAAGGCAGAACGCCAGCCAACGCTCACGATAAGCGAGCTCACGATGGGAGACAGAATAGCGCCGCCAAAGCCCGAGCCCGAAAGTGCGATGGAGATGGCAAGGCCTCGCTTGGCCGTAAACCAGTTGGCAGTGACGAGGCTAATGAGCAGGCGGGTCGAAGCCACGGCGAAGCAGCCCGAGACGGCAAAGAGCACGTAGACCTGCCACAGCTCACCGACAAAGCTCATGCCGGCAAGAACGGCAGAGGTGGCGATTACAGTGAGGGATCCCAAAACGCGACCGCTTACTTTATCGGCAACATGACCGATCACAAGTGAGCCGATAACGCTCACCACGGTGGAGATGGCATTGGAGACGTTGTACTGCGCAAGGGAAATACCCAGGTTGCTGACGATCAGCGGCTGGAACAGGCTCATGCAGTTGACGAAAATCGTGTAACACGTGGCCATGATCACGAAGCCGGAGGCCACCACGAGCCAGCCGGGGAAGAACTTACGCTGCTGGGGCATACTGCTCCTTTTAGACAAACGAATAGCCTGCGCCGGGCGCCGGTAGTGCCCAAGATTGCCTTGAAAGACAAGGGCATAGGCCTTACGGCCATGCCCGCAGGCTTGAAAGGCAAGGTTGGGTGCTACCGGTGGTCGGCGATATAGCCCAAAGCGACGGCGGTATAGGCCGCGGCACCGAGCGGCAGCTCGGCATCGTTAAAACGTGCCTTGGGATGGTGCTGGGCAAAGTGTTCGTCCGTGTCGGTTACGGCCGCGCCCACGGTAAAGTACGCACTTGGGATCTTGCTCGAGATAAGCGCGAAGTCCTCACTCGCCATGGCATGGAAAAGCGGCAAGAAAGCCGTCTTGGGCAGCACTGCGCCCACGTAGCCAAGCGACGCCTGAGTCATATCGCTGTCGAGTACAAGCGGCGGAACATCCGAAAGCGTCTCGATGGTCGCCGGCGTACGATAGGTCGTAGCAACGCCGTTAACGACCTCCGCGATGCGGGTCTTTAGGTGAGCCATGAGCTCAACATCAAAGCCGCGCAGCGTTCCCTCGAGCACGCAGGTGTCGGGGATGACGTTGGCCGCCAAGCCGCCGGCGAACTTACCAACGGTAAGTGCGACTTCCTTGGCCGCCGGCACCTCGCGGGAGATAAGCTCCTGGAGCGCCAGGTGCACGTGGACGCCGGCCGTGATGGGGTCGATGCAGATCTCGGGGCTGGAACCGTGGCCGCCCTTGCCCTGGAGCGTGATGCGGAAACCGTACACGCCCGAGAGCGCCGGGCTGCCGTAGAGCACCAGGCCAAGCGGCGACTGGCTGTTGACATGCATGGCAAAGGCCGCCTGAGGGCGCGGGTTCTCGAGCAAGCCGTCGGCGATGGCAGCGCGTGCTCCCTCAAAGGTCTCCTCGCCCGGCTGGAACAGCAACTTGACGGTAGCGTTGGCCTCCACAAGCTCGGCCTCGCGGGCCTTGAGCAGGCGCGCCGCACCAAGCAGGGCCGTCGCATGCATATCGTGGCCACAAGCGTGCATGCAGCCGTTGGTAGAGGCGAAAGGCTCGCCCGACTCTTCGGCAACGGGCAGGGCATCCATGTCGCCACGAAGCATGACGACCGTTCCGGCCTGCTCGTCCTTGCACGTGCCATTGCCCTGAGCGGCCGCGGCCGCACCGGAACCGATCAGGCCAACGACGCAGGAACCGTCGACGAGCGTGGTATGGGGGATGTCCATCTCGTCCAGACGTGCCTGGATATAGGCAGACGTCTGCGGAAGATTGTTACCGAGCTCAGGCATCTGGTGTAGATCGTGTCGCCACGCAGCGAGCTCGTCTGCAAAAGCCCGAGCTTCTGCGACAAGACCGTCACCGATAGCGGTCTGCGCCGCCGTGGTAGCCTGAGGCGCTGGTTGCGGTTGAAAATCGGACAGAGCTGATGCCATAGAAGCCCTCCAGTAACGTTTTTGCAGCACGCACTTTGATAGCGTAAAGTGCAAGGTACAACTGTAAGGGCATGACATAAAAATGCCGCCCTGGGAGGGCGGCGCAACAAGTTGTTTACAATTGCGGGTGTGATTTTCGGCGCAAGAAATCGAAATGCGTCTCGCTCAAGATAATCGAAAGAAAGATGAGCGCGAAGCCGGCGAGCAGGCGCGAGGTGAGCGCCTCCCCCATCAGCAGCACCGAGAACAGCACGCCCGAAGGCGACTCCATCGAAAGGAGCAGTGAGCCCGTCGAGGCCGAGACATGCGCCAGGCCGACGTTTTGGATGAGCAGAGCCGCGCATGTGCAACCAACCGAGAGAAACGCCATCGCGCTGATAAAGCTCGGCGTCCACACGGACAGAGGCGCTTGGGTCTCGAATAGCAGCGACGTTGCCAGGCTCAGCACGCCGTTGCCCACAAACATCCAAAACGTGATGACGTTGATGTCCATTTTGCGACCGTACTTGGCAGTCACCGCCATCTGGATGGCGAAAAAGACCGCACCCGCCAGCGTAATGACATCACCGATGTTGAATTCAACGCTATCGAGCGCCACCAAGCCAATGCCCGCCAAGCACAGCAGCGCCGCGCCCAGGTTATAGCGGGTGAGTTTTTCGCCGCTCAGAAAATAGCTCGCGAACGGCACAACGATGCAATACGTGCCCGTCAAAAAAGCATTCTTGCCCGCCGTGGTGTGCGCCAGACCGACTGTCTGCAGGGCGTAGGCGGCCCACATAAGTGCGCCCATGCCAAGTCCGACGATAAGGTTGCGGGCGTTGAGGTGCGCGATGATGCGCTTGTGGAAGATGAAAAACATGACCAACGCCGCAGGCAGAAAGCGCACGTAGAGCAGTTCGAACACCGGAATGGTGTCGAGCGCGTCCTTCATGGTCGTAAAGGAGTAGCCCCAGACGACTGCCACCGAAAGCAGCAGGACTTTCCAGAACAGCGGCGAGCGAGCGCCGGCGCCGCGGGAGGTGCCGCCCGCGCCCAGGTCCTCGCGAGCAACAGGGCTATCGGGCATCATTTCGATATTGTCAGTGGCATGCTGGGCCATAGGGCATCCTCGCGCTCAATCTGGGCGTGGTGTCCGCACGCGCATGGCTGCGTGCCGCCTCATGGTCAAATAAAAGCAGGGCGCACCGGACCCCCGGCACGCCCCGCTACTGTAGCAACAACCAAGCAGCCCGTGCAATTCACTACGCTAAAGCATCGGGTTGGAAGATCTCGATGTTCCGACGGCGTTTACGTTGCTGAACTAAATCAATTTGGTTGACTCCAGTTTTTCGATGATCCAGTCGTTGGCTTTGATGACCGGGCGGCGGAAGACGACGCCCAGTGCCAGCGACGGAATCAGATAGCTCGCCAGAATGCCTAGCTCAATCCAGTACTCCATGTGGTACGCACCGGCCATGGCGGCATGCATGGCGTTGATGCCGTGGGTGAACGGCAGGAACGGATAGATCGCCTGGAACACGGGGCCGGTCATCTCGATGGGGAACGTGCCGCCCGAACCGCCGACCTGCATGACCAGCAGCACGACGGCGAGCGCCTTGCCGATATCGCCAAACGAAACCGTAAGCGTGTAGACGATATTGGAGAACACGAGACTCGCGACCCAGCCCGCCAGCACAAACTGCAGCGGGTCGTCGCACTGGATGCCAAAGAACAGGATGTCGCCCGCACACACGAGCGTTGCCTGCAGCAAGGCCAGACCGCCAAAGAACAGGTAGCGGCCCAGGTAGATCTCGTGCAGGCGCACGGGGATGAGCTCGTTGATAAGCTCATCGTCAACCGAGACCTTCATCATGGCCGCCAGCACAATCGAGCCCACCCAGAGCGACAGAATCGTGTAGAACGGTGCCATGGCCGAACCGTAGTTGCGAATCGGATAGACCGGCTTGCGATCGAGCGCGACGGGGCCGGAAAGCGACACGGCCAGACCCTCGGGATCATTGCCGATCATCGTCTTGATCGTAGCGAGGTCATCCGACATCAAGGCGCCGTCGAGCTCGTCCTTAAACGCGCTGATCTTGTCCGACGCCTCGCCCAGCTGATCAGAAGCCTTATTGACCAGCTTTGCAGCCTTGGAGAGGCCCTTTGCCAGCGAACCGGACGCGTCGGTCAGGCCGCCTACGGCGCTATCCAGGTCGCCCGAGATGCCATCAAGCGAGTCCAGAATGCCCGAAACCGTCTTCTTGAGCTCCTTGGCCTTAACCGAGAACGTGGAATCGTAATCGGATTTGGCGCCCGCGATGCCGGCCTTGGCATCGGCGATGGCCTGATCGACCTCGGCACGCGAGTTGTTGACCTCGGCCATGCTATCGGAGAGAGACTTCGCGGTGGCCGCCAGATCCTTGGCGTTGTTGCGATACTCCACAGCAATCCTGCTCAGCGATGTTGCCACAGACTTGAGGCTGTCCTGGAGTTTTTCGTCAGTCACCTGATCGGCAAAGCTGCGGAGCTGGTCGGCCGTGGCGTCGATATCGTCGGCACGCGTGTTGAGCGCCGCCGCGGCATCGTTGAGCTGGGACACTGTAAGGTCGACATGTTGATTCGCGGCATCAAATGCCTTCGCAAGCTCGGCGGACACGTTGTCAAACGAGCCCGCGCTTCCGTCAATCGCGGCATTGATGGCGTCGTTGGCGTCCTTCAGCGCTTCCTTGGAATCGCTAATACCGCTCTTGACATGCTCTATCAGCTGCTTCGTTGACTCATCGACCGTGCCCGTCTGCTTGAGCATGCCGCTCGCCGACGTCAGTGAATCGGACGTGGAGCTCAAAATGCCCGCCAGCGACGAAGCATTTGCCTGAACGTCTCGCAGGTCCTCAATCGAATCGCCGAGCGTCGAGGACAGGTTGGCGATAAAGTTGCTGACCTGGTCGGTACTCATGTAATCGAGCAGGCTGGACACGGTCTTGAGCCCGATGGTCGTAATGGTTTCGGTAAAGGTCTCGTTAACTTGACTCTGAACAGCGCTCGAGCCTTTCTCGGTCACGATCTGTGCGATGGCGTTGGCCTTCTGATTCTCGTAGAACTCGATATCGGCATGCTTCACGTTCGTCGAGAAGAGCGTCATCATGTCGGCGCTAAACGTTTTGGGGATGACCACAGCGGCGTAATACGCGCCCGACTTGACACCATCGATGGCCTTATCGCGGTCGTTGAGCACGACCCAATCGAAGCTCTCGTTGCCGCGCAGGGTGGCGGTCACGTTTTCACCCACGTTGACCTCAACGGGGATCAGATCGCTCTCGTAACCCTCATCGGTGTTGACCACGGCGATCTTAAGATTGCCGGTGTTGCCGTACGGGTCCCAGCTGCCGGCGATGTTAAACCACGCGTACAGGCACGGTACGATAACGAGGCCCATCACGACAACCAAGCCGATTACGGAGCGAGACACATTTTGGACATCGCGCTTAAACAGATGCAGGATGTTCTTCATTTATGCCTCACCTCCTTTGGAGTGCTTGCCAAGCGGAGTGGCATTTCCATCATTTGTGGCTGTACTGTCGCTGTCCTGAGATTTATGGTTCGAGCCTATATGCGGCAAGCGGCCCGCGGACTGATCGCCACCCTTGGCACCACGCTCGCTGGCGTTGAGGCCAAACATGTAGCGGGCGGCAGGAATGGCGGCCGTGTGCTCGCGCATCTCGCGACGCAGGTCCTCATCCGAAAGCGCCGAGATGCGCATCTGGGTATTGAGGCTCGCTCGGATATATTCGATATTGATCAGCCAGCCGCAGATGGCAATAACCGAGATGATCCAAATGACAAGCAGGATGATCTTGCCGTTATTGTCGATATCGAGAACCGTCGACAGGACAAAGAGCAGGACCTGAACGCCCACCACGGCGGCAAAACCGCCCTTGATGTAGTACGGGTAGCGATGTTCAAAGGCGACCGCATGATCGAGCAGTTCGCGACGGTACGAATCGGAATCGAGCATGACGCGCATGGCCGTGCGCAGCGAGTAGCGCTGGCGCGGCAGGTCGTTGGACTCGCAAATCATCATACCGGTCGTGGAGAGCTGTTTATCAAAGAGCAGGTTAAGGTTGAGCAGCAGCGGACGCAGCTGCAGGCCGATAAAGAGCGCCACGATCAAGAACACGCCCAGAATGCACAGGTTAAACAGGTAGTTAAACGAGTACATGCCGCCGACCGTCTCGCGCAGCAGATTGATGCCGTAGGTAAAGGGCAGCAGCGGGTGCAGCCACTGGAAGAAGCCAGGCATCATCTCGATGGGGTACATGCCCGACGAACCCGGGATCTGCACGATAACCAGAATGACGCCGATTGCCTTGCCGATGTGCTTAAACGTAGTGGACAGCGCGTAAATGATGTTGACGTACGTAAACGAGATGGCGATGCCGCCCAGCACGAACAGCAGCGGGTTGACGCACTGTACGCCAATGACCAGATCACCCACCGTAACGATGATGGCCTGCAACGCGCCCAGGATCACCATGAGCAACCAGCGGCCAAAGTAGCCTTGGCGCGCCGTAAAGCTGCCAACACCTTCACGGTCGACCTCGAGCTTGTAGATGGCGATGAGCACATAGCCGCCCACCCAAAGCGCCAGATTGGTGTAGAAGGGAGCGATGCCCGAGCCAAAGCTCTTGACCGGATAGATCGACTTGGACGTCAGCTCGACCGGAGAGGCCATGAAATCTGCCACGTCATTGACATCGACGCCCATAAGGTCGGCGAGCTCGCCCATAGACTCAGAGGTCTGCAGCGCCGCGATGTCATTGGCTGCGGTCGCAAGCTTGTCCTGGACCTTGGCAAGCGAGGAATCGGTCTGGGACAGCGTGGTCTTGGCCTGGCCGAGCGTAGCGTTAAGCTGCGAAAGCGTACCGCGCGCATTTGCAAGTGTAGGTGTCATACCCGAGACGATACCGGTCAGGTCGCCCGAAACGGCAGCAAAAGAGTCGAGCGCGCTCGAGGCCTTCGGCAGCGCGTTTTGGCCCAAGTCCGTCTGGGCTTGGCCAAGGTTGGTCGCACCGGTATGAATTGCGTTATTGATAGCGTCACTGGCACCCGAAACAGCCGCTGCGTCATTCGCCATGGCGCTCGACTGCGCGGACAGACCGTCCTTGATGCTCTGAAGCTTTTCATTCTGCTCTCGAAGCAAATCGATGGTCGATACAATGCGCGCGTCAATTTCCTCGGAACCTGTCGACGTGTCATTGGCGAGAATCTCCAAGTGCCCGATAACGGCCTTATTGTGGTCGATCGTCGCTTGAAGAGACTCGAGCGAGTTGTCGATACGGGTGGTCGTAGATGTGACCGCGCCCGTCAGCTTGCCGATGGCAGCGTTCGCAGAGGCCGACGTCTTGGTGAGCGCAAGGCTGCCTTCCGAGAGCGCCTTGGAGAGCGAGGTGATGGAGTTGCCCGCCGTGGTGCGAGCTTCGCTCAGCAGGTCGTTGCCCTGGGAGATCGCCTGCGTCAGCGACGGTGCCTGGCCTTGCAAGCCGGCAAGTGCCGCATCAGCCGAGGCGATAGCGCCACTCGTCTTATCGATGGCGGCATTCATATCGCCAATCGAATCGCGCACCTCGCCCAAGGTGTCGGACGCCTCGGACACCGAACTTGCCAGCGAGTCCTGAGTCTGGGTTGCCTTGTCCTTTAAATCGACACCGGCATCCTTGGCGATACCGGCAACAGTCTTGCCTACCGTAGAGACAAATTCCGAGTTGATCTGCTCCTCGATGGTGTTTGCACCGGTATCGGTAACCTTGGGCGCAATGGCGCTCTTCTTCTCATTGACGTAGTACGTGAGCTTGGGCTGATGGTAGTTGCCGTCGAGCATCGAAACCAGGTTATCCGAGAAGTTCTTGGGAATCACGATAGCGGCATAGTACTCGCCGCTCTCGACGCCCTCCTTGGCATCGGCCGTCGAGTCGACGAAGGTCCAGCCCAGCTGATCGTTCTCCTTGAGCTGATCGACAACCTGATCGCCCGCGTTGAGCTCACCCACCAAGTCGTTTTGGGTGCCTCGATCGTTGTTGGCGATAGCAATCTTGATGCCTTGGGTGTTTCCATACGGATCCCAGTTTGCCACGATGTTATACCAGGCATACAGCGAGGGAATAACGCACACGCCTAGGGTAACCACCAGGGCGACGGGGTTCACAAGCAGTCGCTTAATGTCGCGCTTAAATATCGCAAAGGACACCTTTGCATTGGATAGTTTGCTGCCGAGACTCACGCTTGGACCATCCATCCTGTCGTTAAATCGAATCGTACTATCGACAACCATTGTACGTAGGCGCTTTAGCGTCTCAGAGCACAATGGTATTGAGTTTTGCGGGTAGCAATATACTACGAAGATGAGTTAGCGTACAGATGTACAGTATCCTAAATTTCAGCAGGTCACAAAACCACAACCCGCACAAATAAATGATCCCTTGGGGACGGAGGGATCATTCAAAAGGAAACGAGAGTGGAAAATCTCTCACTTCAAGCCCGCATTCGAGCCAAAAGTGGGAGATTATCCACTCTCGTTCTAATCTAGTTACGGTGCCGTATCCCCGAACTACATCAAGTTGCAAACAGCTGCTGCGAAGGCAACGGGGTCCTCGGGCAGAATGCCCTCGACCAGCAGGGCCTGGTCATAGAGCAAACCGGAGTACTGCTTGATCTTGTCGGCGTCGCCCGCCTTCTGAGCGGCGACGAGCTTGGAAAAGACCGGGTGCTTGGCGTTGAGCTCGAGCACGCGCTGGCTCTTGGGCATACCGTCGGGCGCGCCCTCGGGACCCTTCTGGAGCACCTTCTCCATCTCGAGCGAAAGCGGGCCCTCGGTGGTGATGCACGCGGGAGCATCGGTCAGGCGCGCAGAGACGGCAACCTTCTCGACCTTGTCGCCGAGTGCCTCCTTCATGGCGTTAAAGAGGTCCTCGTTCTCCTTGGTGGCGTCCTCGGCCTCCTTTTTCTCGTCCTCGGTCGCCAGGTCAAGATCACCGGTTGCGACGTTCTTGAGCTCCAGGTGACGATCCTCAACCTCGGGCTCGGCACCATCGGCCACGGCCTTCTCGGCAGCCTCGCGGGCGGCATCGTCCTCGTAGATCTTGGGCATATCGGCGGCAACGTACTCACGCATAGCCTGGAACGTGAACTCATCCACATCCTGCGTCAGCAGCAGCACGTCATAGCCGCGGTCGAGCACGCCCTTTACCACGGGCATCTTGGCCAAGCGCTCACGCGAGTCGCCGGCGGCGTAGTAGATGGCCTTCTGATCCTCAGGCATGCCCTTGGCATACTCGGCCAGGGTAATCATCTTCTGTTCCTTGGCAGACCAGAACAGCAACAGGTCAGCGAGCTCATCGGCCTTCATGCCATAGCTCGAGTAGATGCCGTACTTAAGACCGCGGCCAAAGTTCTCAAAGAACTTCTCGTAGGCCTCGCGGTCGTTGTCACGCATATCCTCAAGGTCGGCGGTAATCTTCTTTTCCACACGCTTGGCGATGGCCTTGAGCTGACGGTTCTGCTGCAGCGTCTCGCGCGAGATGTTGAGCGACACGTCGGCGGAATCCACGACGCCGCGGACAAAGTTGTAGTAGTCGGGCAGCAGGTCGTCGCACTTCTCCATGATCAGGACGTTGGAGCTGTAGAGCGCCAGACCCTTCTCGTAGTCCTTGCTGTACAGATCGAACGGCGCGCGTCCCGGCACAAACAGCAGGGCGTCATACTCGAGCGTGCCCTCGGCATGGAAGCTGATGGTGCGCGCAGGATCGTCAAAGTCGTGGAACGTGGACTTGTAGAACTCGTCGTAGTCCTTCTGCTCGACATCGGAGCTGCGCTTTTTCCAGATCGGCGTCATGGAGTTGATGGTCTCGAGCTCCTGGTAGTCCTCGTACTCGGGCGTGTAGTCATCGCCAGCATCCTCGGGCTTGGGCTTCTGGCGGCTCTTGGACACCATCATCTGGATCGGGTAACGCACATAGTTACTGTACTGCTGAATTAGGCTCTTGAGGCCCCACTCGGTCAGGAAGCGATCGTAGGTCTCGGCCTCGCCGTCGGCATCGAGCTTCTCGTTCTCGCGCAGCGTTAGGATGACATCGGTACCGTGCTCGGCACGCTCGCCGTCCTCGATGGTGTAGCCCTCAAGACCGTCGGATTCCCACACATGGGCGACATCCTCGCCGTAGGCGCGGCTGACGACCTTCACATGGCTGGCGACCATAAAAGCCGAGTAGAAACCCACGCCAAACTGGCCGATGATGTCGACATCCGAACCCTGCTGCTCGGCGTTCTCGGTCTTAAACTCCTCGGAGCCGGAATGGGCGATGGTGCCCAGATTGCGCTCGAGCTCCTCAGCGGTCATGCCAATGCCGTTATCCGAGATGGTAATGGTGCGGGCGTCTTTATCAAAGGAAACGCGAATAGCCAGGTCGCCCTGGTCGATCTTGACGCTCGGATCCTGCAGGCTCTTAAAGTTGAGCTTGTCGACGGCGTCGCTCGCGTTAGAGATAAGCTCGCGCAGGAAGATTTCCTTATTGGTGTAGATGGAGTTGATCATGAGGTCGAGCAGTTTTTTGCTCTCGGTCTTAAATTGACGCATGTGCAGTCCTTTCGCGCTACCCCCGTCCGCAAAAACGGCCCGGTCGCCCGAGCCGAATCGCAGACCTGCTATGTTCAGACTTAGATTTTATAACCCATTAGCGCGCATATATACATATGGAATCGAAAAACTGTATGTCCGAGCGCTCCGATGCGCCAATTGCCAAGGAGCGTCCCCAAGTGCCGGCAGAAAAGGAACGTCCCTATCTGCCATCTACGCGCTTGGCCATCCAGACATGGGGCTGGCCCTCGTCTTCGTAATCTACCGGGGCAATTTGCGTGTAGCCCGCCTTTGCATAGAGCGGCAGCACGTATTCCTGCGCATGCAGCTTAATAAGCTTAGCGCCGGCATCGCGTGCACACGAAGCACTGGCCTCGACGATCGCACCCGCCAGTCCGCGACGACGCATAGCCGGCAGCACGGCGACGCGCCCCATAATGTAGGTCTCCCCCGCCGCAACGCCTTCGTCCATGTCGCATGCCGTCAACACCGGGGCCTCTGCGTCAGCCACGCGCTCAAGCTCTTCGGGAAACACGCGCGAGCAACCGGCAAGCTCGCCGTCTACATAGAGCGTCACATGAATGCAGTTCGGATCCTCGTCGATAGCGTCGAACTCATTCTCGTAGCCCTGCTCGTCCATAAAAACGACGCGGCGCACCAACGCCGCGTCATCAAAGCATCCCGTCTTAAGTTGAATATCCATGGCTGCCCCTTCATTCAATGCGAACGTTAGGGACAGATTTTAGCGAAAATGAGCTCCGCGCACGCTAAACTTCGCGCGAGCCTTCGCCAGGCAATCGTAATGACCCACGTTATGGGCATCGCTCGCGATGAAGCTGTACAGGTTCTGATCGAACAGGCGCTGTGCCGGCTTTTTCTCGCGACCAAAGCGACCGCCGGCAATAAAGTCCGCCGAAGCCTGCAGCTTGCAGCCCATATCGACCAGACGCTCCGCCACGCTTACATCCTTTTGAACCGCACGATAGCGCTCAGGATGAGCGATGATCACCTGGTAGCCACGGCACTGCAAATCGTAAATCGTGTTCTCGTACTCTCTAAACGCATACGCATCGGCATGCGTCGAAAGCTCGAGCAGAAACTCGTTGGTCCCATCGAAATGCAAGTGCTCCGCGGCATCGATACCAAGCTCAACGAGCTTTCGATGGTTGACCTCGAAGCCCATCTGGAGCGGAAAACCGTCAGCGTTATCACGCAGCAGTTCAAAGGCATCCCACATCTTGTCGTAATCAAAATAGGGATCACGGCAGTGAGGAGTGCAAACGATTCTGGTTACACCGGCCCGCTTGGCAGCCTCGAGCATCGCCAAGCTCTCATCGAGATCGGCGGCGCCGTCGTCTACACCCGGCAAGATATGGCAATGAATGTCACGCATAGGTCAGCCTTAATCAACTAAACGTTTGCTCGGTTGGTGAAGATGCCCTTTTTGGAAGTCCCCTGATCGTCCGAGCCCTTCTTCACCTTCTTACCGTCCTTGGTGTAGTAGGAGTAGTAGTACTCGCTGGTCTCGGTCTCGCAGTAGTTCATAACGGTACCGATGAGCTTGACCTTTTCGGACTTCTTAAGCTGGCCGATAGCGTTGAGTGCCTCCTCGCGCTTGGTGAAGTCCTCGCGCACCACGAACAGCGTACCGTCGGTCAGGCTGGCAATCTCGGCAGCATCGATGAAGGTGCCGACCGGGGGAGCATCAAAGATGACGTACTGGAACTTGGCAGACAGTGCCTTTACCAGCTTGGCAAAGCGGTGAGAGACGATGATGTCGGCAGGATTGGGAATATGCGGCTCGGCATCGAGGAAGTAGAAGTTCTTCTGACCCGTCTCGACAATTGCCTGGTCAATGGAGATCTGCTCGGAAAGGACCGCATAGAGTCCGCCGCGCGAACGAACGCCGAGCATATCGGAAAGGGACCTGCGGCGCATATCGGCCTCGACCAGGAGCACGGACTTGCCGCTCGTGGCGATAGCCTGGGCAAGGTTGATGGAAACCGTAGACTTGCCCTCGTTGGGAATCGAGGACGTGACGGTAATGGTGCGAATGGGGTCGTCCACGCTCGCAAAGCGGATGTTGGCCAGAAGGGTCTTGGCGGCATTCTGTACAACGAGCTTATCGGTGTTCTTTGCCTTAGCCATGCCTATTTACCACCTTTCATAGCCGGAATTCGGCCAACAACGGGAATGCCCAGGAGCTCTTCCGCCTCTTCGGCACCGCGGATGCGGGTATTGAGCATGTCTGCCAAAACGACATAGGCGACTGCGATAAAGATACCGGCGAGGAACGCGACGGCAATATACAGCGTGCGCTTGGGGCCGCTGGGGACTTCGGGGGTCTTAGCCTCGTCGATAACGTTGATGCTCTGGGCAGCGCCGACGTTCTGAGCGACCGTACTCACCGAGCTAGCTATGGCCTTTGCGACCTCAGCCGTCTCCTTGGCATCGGTGCCGGTAACCGAAAGCGTAATGACACGCGTGGTGGTCTCGGAGGAAACAGACACCTTGTAGTCATCCAGATCGGTGAGGCCCAGTTCCTTGGCGGCGCCGCTCTTAACGCTATCGCTATCCAGCAGCGTGGCGATATCGTTGGAAAGCATCTGGCTCGCCGAGAGATCGTTGTAGCTCATCTGGCCGCTATCGTCGGTCTTGGCGAGAATGTACATGCTCGTCGTCGCGGTATAGGTGTTGTCCATCGCGGCGAAGGACACGATACCCATGGCGATCGCGCAGACCACCGGAAGGGTGATGACCAGCTTGAGGTGCTTCTTCAGCAGCTGGAACAGTTCGAGAAGGGTCATGCAGCTTGCCTTTCATTTCCCCAGTTCGGATTGACAAAACTGTCCGTATGTTATCGCATCTTTTTACCGAGACCAAACTCTATACATAAGAAACAGGCTCTCCTGTAAAAATGTCGGAAGCAATCGTAAAATTGCACAACAACGCCGCACCCGAAAGTCAAATGCGGCGTCTGCATCAATACCTATGTTGTATCGCTATGCGAATGGCTCGTCCTGCTGTATGGGAAACGTCACCGTAATGGTGGTTCCCACGCCCAACTCGCTCGACAGATCGAGCGTGGCGTGATGATACAGGGCCGCATGCTTGACAATGGCAAGCCCCAGACCGGTTCCGCCGCGCGCCTTGGACCTACTCTTGTCCACGCGATAGAACCGCTCAAATACCTTGCCCTGTTCTTCAGGCGCGATACCGATTCCCGTGTCGGCGACCGCAAGGAACGGATGGCCTTCGTCGTTGGTGCCGCACTGCAGCGTAACCGTACCGCCGGGTCGATTGTAGCGGATGGCGTTGCTTGCCAGATTATAGATGAGCTCGTCAATCAAGCGCGACACGCCCTCGATGACCACAGGCTTGGTCTCATGACTTATCGTCACATTCGCCTGACGGGCGACCTGTTCAAGACGCTGCTCAACCGCATAGACGGCGCGCGAGAGCTCAATAGGCTCCGTGGACCCAATGGGCACCGTCTCGCCCTCAGTTGCACGCTCGGCCTCGTCCAAGTTAGACAGCGTAAGGATGTCGTTGACGAGCGCTGCCAAGCGGCCCGCCTCACGATAGATGCGACCGCCAAAGTTGCGCAGGTCGTCCTCGCCCTCGACCATGCCGTTTGCGATGAGCTCGGCATAGCCCGAAATCGCCGTAAGCGGCGTCTTGAGCTCATGAGTGATATTCGCCGTGAACTCGCGGCGCATACGGTCGTTGTCCGCTAGCACCGCCATTTGGCGCTTGAGCTCCTGGCGCTGCGACTCGATACGCTCAAGCATGGGGACCATCTCGGCATAGGCGTGCTCATAGCTACGGCGTGGGTGGTCCAAATCCACCTCTTGCAAAGGCGCGATGATGGCACGGGACTCGCGGCGCGCCATAAAAAACGAGAGTACCGCACCCGCTGCCGCGATAAGCAGCATCGGCGCCACCATCGACAGCAAAATCGCCGCAACGCCAGGCTGGGCCTGTGCCAAGCGGACAACCTGGCCGTTATCAAGGGCGACGGCGCGATACAGCATAATCTCGTCGAGCGTAGAGCTTGCGCGCTCCGCGGAACCCGAACCATTCTCAAAGGCCTCGATGACCTCGGGGCGATCGCCGTGGTTGGGCAATGTGGAAGGCGACGCCTCGTTGTCGTAGGCAACCGATCCATCCTTGTTAATCAGCGTGATGCGCAAGTCCTCGCGATCGAGGCTACGCAAGAACGGGATGGGCTCCTGCTGCTCGTCGAGGGCGGCAGCAATGAGCTCGGTTTCCTGCGCCAGATTGGCACTCGTGGCATCCGCCAAGGTGTTTTGCACAAAGAACGCACCCAGCACCGTAAACGCCACGATAACCGCCATGGCGCAGACAAAGATCGTCACAAAAACGCGGTGCGACAGCGTATGTTTTCCATGGGGGGCGAAGACCACGGGTTACTCCTCCGATGCGGTGGCCGCGGTGTCGTCACCTTCGGCACCATCACCGGCAGAAGGCTCGGCCAAGCGGTAGCCCACGCCGCGCACGGTCTCGATGGCGCTGGCATGCTCGCCCAGTTTTTGGCGAAGCGTCTGCACGTGCACGTCAACGGTGCGCGAACCGCCGTCGAAGTCCCAGCCCCACACGCTCTGCAGCAACGACTCGCGGGTAAAGACCACGCCGGGCTTACGCATGAGGTACTCGAGCAGGTCGAACTCGCGCAGGGTGAGCTTAAGCGGCTCGCCGGCAACGGTCACCTCGCGATGGCTGGGCGAGAGCACGATGTCGCCCACGCTGAGCACATCGCTCGCCTGCTTGACCATGCCGCCGCGACGCAGCAGTGCGCGGCAGCGGCTGGCGAGCTCCATGAGCGAGAAGGGTTTAGTCAGGTAATCGTCGGCACCGCCATCGAGCGCCATCACCTTGTCGAGCTCGGTGTCCTTGGCGGTAAGCATCATGATGGGCACCGTCGCCGTCAGGCGGTCGGCGCGCAGGCGGCGCATAATCGCCAAACCATCGGTATCGGGCAGCATGATGTCGAGCAGGACAGCATCGGGTACCCGTCGCGCCACGGCGGCCTTAAACTCGCCATCGCACGAAAAGCCCTCGGCCTCGATTCCCTGCTTGCGCAGCGCGTAGACCGTCAGATCCCTGATGTTGTCATCGTCCTCGACGTAATAGATCATGTTGAACCCCTTTGCGGCCGGCATGACCGCATCTTAACCCTAAAGGTACCTTTACTAGATGGTATCAGCCAAAACGTCCCGTCAAATAATCCGCCGTGCGCGGATCGGTCGGATTCTTGAAGAGTTGCGCGGTGGGCGCGTGCTCCACCAGCTCACCCAGCAAAAAGAATGCGACCGAATCGGAGATACGCGCCGCCTGCTGCATATTGTGCGTAACGACCACGAGCGTGCAGGTCTCTTTGAGCTCGCAGGCCAGCTGCTCCACCACCAGCGTCGACACAGGATCGAGTGCCGAGGTCGGCTCGTCCATCAGCAGAATGTCGGGCTGCACGGCAAGTGCTCGGGCGATGCACAGGCGCTGCTGCTGGCCGCCCGAAAGACCCAGACCCGACTCTTTGAGCTTGTCCTTGGCCTCGTCCCACAGGGCGGCGCGTCGCAGGGAGTCTTCGACCAGCTCGTCGAGCACGACGCGATCGCGCACACCCATACCGCGCGGCCCATAGGCGACGTTGTCGTAGATGCTCATGGGAAACGGGTTGGGGCGCTGGAACACCATGCCCACGCGCTGGCGAAGGCGGCAGATGTCGTAGTCGCCCAGGATATCTTGACCATCGAGCGCAATCTTGCCCTCGATTCGGCAGTCCTTGATGCCGTCGTTCATGCGGTTAAAGCAGCGCAGCAACGTGGACTTTCCGCAGCCCGAAGGCCCGATGAACGAGGTAATCTGCTTGTCGCGGATCTTGATATTCACGTCCTTGAGCGCATGGTGGTCGCCATAGAACAGGTCGAGGCCCTCAACATCGATTCGCGTCGGCGAGGCGGCAAGATCCTCTGCCGTGGGGCGAGTCGCATCCCCAACCTCGCGCTCGTGCGCGGCCTCGGCCTGCGCTTTCATGAGTTCTTCAAGCTCCGTGGGCTCCACAGCCGCAGCAGCCGTCATACCGCATACCTCCACATCGATATCAATTCAGCAGTATCGATAGTAGGAATCGCGGCTCATATGCACGTGAGCGCATTGTCAAGTGTTTGTAAGGGCACGCTGGCTATGCGGCGGGCAGCTCGATGGTGAATATCGTGTGTTCGGGCGTCGATTCACATGCAACGGTACCGCCGTGCGCGCATACGATCTCCTTGGCGATGGCAAGCCCCAGTCCAGCGCCGCCGCGATTGGTCGCACGCGCCGCATCCAGGCGATAGAACTTCTCAAAGATCACCTTGAGCTTAGCCGCAGGGATGGGATCGCCCTGATTGATAAAGCGCACGCGCACGCCACCGCCGTCCCGGCGTCTGGCCTCGATCGTGATGGTCGAGCCCTCATAGCTATAGGCAATAGCGTTTTTCATGATGTTGTTGAACACGCGAGCCATTTTGTCGCCATCCACGAGCACCGTCAGGTCCTCGCGAATATCAACTTGGACTTCCTTATGCTGCTCGTTGAGGATGGGATAGAACTCGTCAGTCACCTGAGCCAGCAGCAACCCCAGATCAACATAGCCGCGCGTGAGCACGATATCGTGGAAGTCAAAGCGCGTGATATCGAAGAACTCTTCGATGAGCGTATCGAGCCGGTGCGCCTTGTCGAGCGCCACGCCCGTAAAGTGCGCACGTTGCTCAACCGGCAGCTCGGGAGCCTCTTGCAGCAGCGAAAGATAGCCCACCACACTGGCAAGCGGGGTGCGTAGGTCATGTGCCAAGTACGTGACCAAATCGTCCTTGCGATGCGACTCGTCACGCAGAGCTTGCTGCACCTTGCGCTCACGGTCACGCACGCGGTTAAGGGCGCCCTCGACCTCCAAGAAGTCGCCGTCGATGTTATCCCAGGTGTCGGGGTGATCGATCAGGCGATCTTGAATACGAGCGGCCAGCACACAATCGGCATGCTGCTCGCCCTGCTCGTAGCCCTGGTAGTACAGGGCGCGGCCACACAAGAACAGCACGCACGCGGCAAGCGCCAGCACAAAGCCAAGCATGTTGAATACAAAGCCGGCATCGAACAGCACCGGCCCTTCGATGCCGCCGAGCGCCATGGCGCCAATCGCCAACGTCATGGCCCACGCGGCGCCGCCAATCACCACGCAGCGGCACACGATCTCAAATCGATCGATCAGCAAAAAGCCGACAAGCAGCACCGCCAAGATTCCGACGATGTTGTCGATGCCAATCAGCAGCAGGCTCAGCAAAAAGAGCAGCACCGTTGCAAGCGCGCGGTTGTCGACGACCGACCTCACGTATTCAAAGAGCCGATCGGGCACCTCGAACGCTTGCCTATCGTCTTTTGTCATATCAAGATCCTCACAAGCGAAAAGCGTTATTCGATGATGTAGCCGACGCCCCAGACGTTTTTGATAAAGCGCGGCTTTTGTGCGTCATCGCCGATCTTTTCGCGCAAGTGGCGAATGTGTACCATCACCGTATTGTTGGAGCCGGGCATAAAGTCCTCGTTCCACACTGCGCGGAACAGGTCCTCCACGGCCACCACGCTGCCGCGATGCTCGACCAGATACAGCAAGATTGAATACTCGGTGGGCGTGAGGCGTACCGGTGAACCGTCCACCGTCACGGAACGAGCATCGCGGTTGATCTCCAAGCCGTCGAGCTGAATGGTCGGCGACTCGGCCGCCTGCGCACGGCTACCGTAGCTGGTGTAGCGGCGAAGCTGAGCGTGCACACGCGCGATGAGCTCCAGCGGGCGGAACGGCTTGACCACGTAATCGTCCGCGCCAAGCGAAAGGCCCTCGATCTTGTCTTGCTGGGCATCGCGCGCCGTCAGCATAATCACAGGATAGGTATGGCTGGAACGGATCGTACGCAGCAGCTCAAATCCATCGATATCGGGCAGCATGACATCCAGCAGCGCCAGATCGAACTCCTGCTCCAAGATTGCCTTGGCAGCATCGGCCCCGCTATAGGCAATCTGGACATCAAAGCCCTCTTTTGTAAGGTAGATACCAACCAAGTCGGCGATGGCCTTCTCGTCATCAACTACCAGTATGCGCTCGTTCATGCGTGCTCCTCTCGCGCTCCATTATGCCCGAGGCGACGCACGCCACACACAACAAGCGTGGGTGATTAAGTCGGCCTTAAGCACCCTTGTGCCCGTTCGAGCGCGGATGTGGGCCACGCACGCACGCGATGATCGCCGACGCCGGCAAACGATATACTCTAGTTCCAGAAGAGACCATCCCGTCGAAAGCGAAATCCGTGAAGTCCCTCACCTCTTTTGCAAAGCGCTCAGCCCAGCTTGCCGCCGGCTTTGTCTGCGCTATCGCCCTTGCCGCTGGCGCGCCCACCGTCGCCGGCGCCCAAGTGCTCACGACCGACAATGTTTGCGGCAAAACCGCCGATGCGCGCGGCATCACGGCCGAAAACCTGCCCGATATCGATGCGACCAATGCCCTCGTCATGGGCAAAGACGGTACCGTCTACTATGCCCGCGGCGCCGATGAGCAGGTCAAGATTGCCTCGATCACCAAGGTCATGACCGCAATCCTAACCGTCGAGAATTGCAAGATGGACGAGAAGGTCACGGTGAGCAACGCCGCAGCCACCGTGGGTAATTCGACCGCTGGCTTGCTCGAAGGCGACGAGCTTACCGTTGAGCAGGCACTGCGTGGCCTGATGATTCCCTCGGGCAACGACGCCGCCATCGTGCTCGCCGAATATGTGGGCAAGAAGATCGACCCCAAGACCAAAGACGCCGAGGCCACATTTGTGAAGGCCATGAACGAGCGCGCTAAGAAGCTCGGCTGCACCGGTACGCTTTTTGAAAACCCGCATGGTCTGGACTTTGATGAGTGGGCTGGCAATATGCACTCAACCGCACACGACGTAGCGCTGATGATGCAGGAGGCCATGAAAAACGACACGATCCGCGAGGTCGTAGCGAGCGAGGATTCCTGGATCGAGGTCACGGGCGCCGACGGCACCGACCATTCGCATTCCATGGACACGCATAACTATTTGCTGGGCCAAGATGGCAACATCGGCGGCAAGACCGGCACCACCGACGACGCGGGCTATTGCTTTACGAGCGCCTACAACCGCGACGGCGACGAGATCTACACCGTTATTTTGAACTCCACCACCACCGATCAGCGCTTTACCGATACCGCCACCCTTGCCAACTGGTACTACGGCCACAAGGTGACGGTCGCAATCGCCAACACGCAGGAAAAGACCGCCAACGGCAACCCGCTTATGGCGCGCATTGGCCAAACCGACTGGACGGATAAGACGATCGACGCCACACTCGCCGATCCTACGGCGCAAGCGACCGTGTTTTCCCTTGCCGGCGAGGTGACCGAAAAGGTTAGCTACGACGATCTTTCGGGCACGGTGCATGTGGGCGACAAGGTGGGCAGTGTTACTCTCAAGCAGGACGGCACCAAAATCGCCGTTATGGACCTGGTTGCCGACGAGGAAGGCGCAGGGCCGAATCCCATTGAGTGGCTCCTTGTGAAGCTCGACCGCCTGGGCCGCCGCATCGACAACCGCCCACTCACGGCAGAGAGCGAGACCGTAGCCAAGGCACCCGAGGTGTAGGGTCGAAGAACAATACGCTCGCTGAAAGGAGGTGTCCGAAAGGACGCCTCCTTTGGCTTATAGGACAAAATGTGTGTCCCGATAGAACATCCGTTTCCATCCATTAATC
>UQKV01000027.1 GCA_900541665.1 uncultured Collinsella sp. | reverse complement strand
GCTTAGGGGCGTTTGCAGCGTCGAGCCGTTACGCGGTTTGGTAAAACCGCGTAACCAAAGGCGCAGCGTCGACCGGTCCGCCGTTCGTCAGAACGGCGGAACCAACCCTACATGACCATAACGTAGCGCGATCCCACGTAGTACTGCTTACCCATCAGGACCGGCTCGCCATTGGGGCCGATAAAGCCGGCACGCAGGTTGAGCAGTGGATCGTGCGGAGCGATGCCCAGCTCGGCCGCCTGCTCGGTATTGGCACGAACGGCCTCGACCGTGCGGTAGCCAACCGAGACAATCGGCGTTCCGCCAACACGCTCGACCTCGGAAAAAATCGACTTGTCCTCAAGATCGGCCGTCAACAGCTCACGGTAGGCGTCAAACGGCACAAAGATGTTCTCCTCAAAAATGGGCTCGCCGTCGGCCGTACGCACGCGCTTGATGTGCAGCAGCAGCGCGTCCTTTTGCAGGCCAAAGAACTCCATCTCGTTTTGACGTGCCGGCACAATCTGGCGATCGACCACATGCGCGCCCGCCTTCATGCCATTGTCGGCACACAGCGCGGTAAACGTCTGCAGCGTCGAAGCGTGGAACTGGCGGTTGATGTGCGGCGTGGAGACAAAGGTGCCACGGCCCTGCTGCTTAACCAGGTAGCCATCGGAGCACAGCTCCTCGACGGCGCGGCGCACCGTAATGCGGCTCACGTCGTACTGCTCGGCTAGCTCAAGCTCGGACGGAATACGCTCCTTGGGTGCATAAACACCTTTCTCGATCGCGTCCTTGATTTCGTCATAAATCTGCTGGTAAAGCGGTGCATTTTTGGGCGTAGGCATATCTAATCACTCTTATTGGAATATCGAAATAACTAATACGTATATAACGTCTAGTTTCATGTTACCTCATATTGATAAAACGATACACCCTCCCTACCAAAAAGCGACAGCTTCATTTTGGTAGGTTTTATCTGGGTAAACGAGAGCCTCCCGAAAGCAGCGAGGCTTTCGGGAGGCTCAAGCGGACAGGATTGCGCCAGGCCGGCAAAATGCCAAAACCCTACTTGCCGTCGTCCTGCTGCAGGCTATCCTGCTCGCTGAGGCGCGCCTGCCTGCTGGCCATGCGTGCGGGCTTGTCGGGATCGGGAACGGCCGTGGGCATGGGCTCGTCGACATGACCTCCCCACCAGCCGCCCACAAAGTTGAGCGTGTGGAACACATTGATCACAGCGCCGGGATCAATGTCGCACACCAGCTTGATAATGTCCTGACTCTCGTAGGTCGAAACAACGGCGTGCAGCAGATACATCTTCTCGCGGCTGTATCCGCCAATGACCTCGGCGCAGCTAATGCCATGCTGAAAATGGTCAACATAGGCGGTCATGACCTCGTCCGCCTTGCGCGTCGTGATCTGCAGCGTCACGCGGTCGTAGCGACGATAGAAGCTGTCGATGGTCTTGGTCGAAATAAACTGGAACACGATGGAGTACGCCGCCTTGTCCCAGCCAAACATAAAACCAAAGATCGCCAGGATAAAGCAGTTGAAACCAAAGATGACGCCCCAGATGGTCTTGCCCGTGTGGTTGGAGACCCACAGCGCGATAAAGTCGGTGCCGCCGGTGGATGCACCGGATTTAAGCGCGATGGCAGCGCCCAGACCCGAGACCACGCCGCCAAAAATGATGAGCATGATCTTGTCGCCCAAAAACGGCGCGAAGTGAAAGACGTTAAGGAACAGCGATGAGAGCACGACCTGCATCATCGAGAAGATGACGAAGCGCTTGCTAATGCCGCTCCAGCATAGGAGCGCCACGGGGATGTTGAGCGCGAGCATACCGAGCGAGATGTCGATGTGAACACCGCCGAGCGAGGTAGCGCGATCGAGCAGGACCGCGACGCCGGTAAGACCGCTCGGAAGCAGGTCGGCAGGCTGGATGAACGCCTGGATCAGAAATGTCTGGAGAATGGCGGAAATTGTGACCGCCACGGCGGTAATAGCGCGGCGAACGATGGTGAGACGGCCGAGCATGAGCACGCGGTCCGTTAGCTGATCGATGGCGTTCGCCACGTAGGCTCCTTTCGAAGACAGATGTGGTTGTGGGGCATGCCCGCGATTGTAGCATGGAGCGTGCAGGGGCGCTTCAATTCACCCTCCCTCGACAACCAAAGCGGGACCAGCAACCCCCACAACCAAAGGCCCAAATTACAAGTGAGTAGACTTTACGCGACCTGCAGAGCACACCCAAAACCGCCACCCCTGTGACCTGCGGTTTTACTAGAGCAGATGCACTTTGTGCTCGGCCTGCGCCAAAAAGTCTACTCACTTAGCCCGAATCGAAGCCAAACGGATCAAAATCGAAACCAAATTGAGCCAGTCCACCGCAAAAAACGTTTGAACCCGTGCTTCTTGCGGCGGATTGACACTACAAAGCGGCCAAAATGTCGGTCAGATTATCGATAACGACATCGGCTCGCGATTGATCGAGGTTGACGCCCTCGTGCGGACGCAGCGCCAGGACTCGAGCGCCGGAGCGCTTGCCGGCCTCGATGCCCAAAGGCGAATCCTCAATAACCAGGCACTCGGCAGGCTCCACACCCAGCGCCTCCATGGCGCGCAGGTAGATCTCGGGATCGGGCTTAAACGCGCTGCACTCGTGGCCGCTGATGGTGTAATCCAGCACGTCGGCGATGCCGGCGATATCCACCAGCTCGTCGATCAGCTCGCGATAGGACGAGCTCGCGATGGCACACTTCACGCCGCGCTCGTGCAGCTTGCGCATCACCGGCTCCGTCTGCTCGTTGAGCAGCTCGGCATACGGAACGGGGTGGTCCGGGCTGTAGACCTGCTTGTACTCCACGCGCAGACGCTCGCGCAGCTCAACATCGTCGGGTACCAGCGCCTCCCAAATGGCAGGCTCGTTAGACCCCGAAAGATCGGGAATCTCGTCAAAGTGGAAGCCTTTCTCCTCCATAAACGCCACGCGTCGACGGTTGTAGAACCACTCTGTATCGACCAGCACGCCGTCCATGTCAAACAGCACTGCCTTGATCATACGCATCTCCTCCCACCTGCCAAAAAGGGTCAGGTTTATTTTGGTAGGTTTTATCTGGGGTTTTGCGGCGCGACAGACACGCCCCCAAAGCAAAAAGGGGACGGGGCACAAACCCCATCCCCTCTCAATCAACCCGTAAGGTCTACTTACTTGTGATTAGTAGGAAAGCTTCCACATGTAGCGACGCATGGTCAGCGGGTGCTGACGGGCCTCGGCGATCTGGTTGCCGTACTCGCGCATAACGGCGAGGTGCAGCAGCGGGTTGAAGTAGGTGACGACGCTCGCGGGCACGGCGTCAGCCAGGCCGTAGTCCTTGGAGTCAATCAGAGCGACCTTGGCGCCCATGCGCTCAAGGAAGGTGAGGGCGCGGGCATCCATCGGACGGGTAGCGCCATCGGACATGAAGAAGACGTAGGGCTTACCCTCGGTGGAAACCTCGAACGGGCCGTGGAAGTACTCGCCGGTGTTGTAGGCGGCGGCATCGATCCACTGCATCTCGGTGAACAGGAAGGCGGCGTGAGAATAAGCCATCTTCTCGGAGGCACCGGAAGCCATGAAGTAGATCATCTTGTCGTCCTTGAAGTCCTCGGCGAACTTCTTGGCGAGCTTCTTGCAGTGCTGAGCGGCGTTCTCGCAGAGATCGAAGACGTTGGTGAGGCCGGTGATCATGTCCTCGTAGTGGTCATAGCCCTCGGTCTGCTGAAGGATCTCGACAGCAAGAGCGATGGCGTAGCCGGGCTTCTCGCACTTGGCAGCGTAGTTAGCGTGGAAGCCGTGAACGATGACGTGGTCGGCGTCGACGGTCAGAGCGGAGCCAGCCTTGTTGGTGAGGGAGACGACCGGGCAGTTGTGCTTCTTGGCGGTCTTGTTGGCCTCGACGGTCTCGGGCGTGGAGCCACCGAGGGAGCAGGTGATCACGAAGGTGTGCTCGTTGACCCAGGAAGGCGTGTCGTAGTTGAACTCGTTGGCGGTGAAGATCTGAACGTTCAGTTTGTCCGTGTTGTTGGCCAGGAAGTACTTGGCGGGGTACAGGTCGGACATGGAAGCACCGCAGCCGACGAAGGCGACGCTGTGGATCTCGTGGTTGGACAGGACGTCAGCGACGATCTGCTTAGGGAGGTTAAGGTCGATCTCGTACATCTGACACATTCCTTTCGATTATTTGCGGCGCCACATTGCCGGGCGCTCGCAGGGTTACCGTGATTTGGACCGAGTCGCCGGCCCGTTGAGGATGTGTCAAAGGAACTGTCCCTTTGACACATTTAGGGATGGGAGCCTGCCTGGGGTATGGGATGCCAGGCAGGCCCCCGGGGGAAAGCGGTTAGACGCTTGGTCGCGACTAGGCCAGGATGCCGGCCGCGGAGAGGGCGATGCCGCCCACGATGGCGATCACGAGAAGCCAACCGGTGTTGACGTTCTTCTTGATGAGCCAGTACATAAGGCCGGTGAGGCCAAGGGAGATCATCTGGGGCATCATGCCGTCCAGGATGTCCTGGATAACGACGGTGCCCTCAGCGAACTGCAGCGGGGTGGTGGCGCCAATCAGCGTAGCGATCATGCCGCCCACGGACATAAGACCCACGATGCCGCAGACATACATGAGCTTCTCCATGAGGTCGCCGCCCTGAAGCTTGCTCAGGTACTCGTGGCCGCCCTGATAGCCCATCTTGGCTGCGAACCAAGTGATCAGCACAGAGGGGACGATGGAGATGAGCATGGCCAGGATCGGGCCCATGATGGAGCCCTGCTGAGCCAGCTGAACGCCCAGGCCAAAGGCGATGACGCGGATGGTGCCCTGGAAGAAGGAGTCACCGATGCCGGAAAGCGGACCCATGAGGGAGGTCTTGACCGCGTTGATCGAATCGGGATCGAAGTTCTCGGGATCCTTGGCGTACTCCTCCTCCATGGAGGCGGAGAGGCCCAGGATGAAAGCGCTCGTCTGCGGGGTGCAGTTGTAGAACGCCATGTGACGGTGGTAAGCCTCTTTCTTAGCAGCGAGCTGCTTGGGGTCGGACTCATCCGGATAGAGGCGATCGAGCGTGGGAACCATGCCGTAGAGGAAGCCCATGTTCATCTGACGCTCGTAGTTCCAAGAGGCCTGGATGGCCCAGGAGCGCCAGAAGAACTGGCTGACCTTCTTGTTCAGGGACACGTCCTTGGTTGCGGTTGCCATAGTGTGTTCCTCCTTAGTCTTCGTCGTCTTCGAGCGGATCGTAGTCGGAATCGACACCGGCGGCTGCATGGGAACCGTTGAACTTGAAGCCCATGAAGACGACAGCCAGGCACACACCGATCAGAGCGACCGCGATGACGGACAGGTTGAGGTAAGCGGCGAGCAGGAAACCGATGAACAGGAACGGAGTCATACCCTTCTTGATCATCATGGTGAGCAGCAGGGCCAAGCCGTAGGCGGTCATGATCTTGGTCGAAACGTTAAGACCAGTGGACAGCCACTCGGGAACCATGTTGACGATGGCCTGAACCAGGTCGGTGCCAACAAAGACGGCGAGGAAGATCGGCAGGAAGTACATGACGGCGTACAGACCGGAGCCGGCGCAGATGTGCATACGGTAGGCGGTCTTGAACTTTCCGTTATCGATCGCGTTATCTGCCACATGCGTGAGGGCGGCGATGATGGAACGGAACACGATGCCGAGGAGCTGACCCAGGACGGCGACCGGGATGGCGATCGTCATGGCGGTCTCGGCAGAAGCATCGGTCAGGCACGCAAAGGCAGCGGCCACGATGCCGCCCAGGACCATATCGGGCGGAACGGCGGCGCCGACCTGCACCAGGCCCATGGACACGAGCTCGACGGCGGCACCGACGGCAAGGCCGGTGGGCACATCGCCCAGCAGCAGACCGACGAGCGTAGCGCCAACGAGGGGCTGCTCGAAGTTAAGACGACCGAGCAGGCGGGAGTCCCACATGCAGAACACGCCGACGAGGCCGACGAGCACCGCACTGATGAACGTATTCATACCCTTCTCCTTTCAGTCAGGCAAAAGCCTGGTTGATTACAGCTTGGCGTCGATGTCGACGCTCTGATACGTAGGGGTCTGCTGGACGTAGAGCTTGATGCCCATGTCGAGCAGCTGGTTGACGTCGGCCTTCTGGGTGGCGTCGAGGAAGACGGAGCTGTCCTTGCCGCCGACCTGATCGGCACCGTCGTGGTTGGCGGTGGCGCCCAAGTTGATGGCGTCGAGCTTGTAGCCCTGGCAGAACTGCAGCATCTCGGCCGTGTTGCCAAAGACGAACATGACACGCTCGCCGAGGGTGTTGAGCTTGTCCATCTTGGCGAGGGCACGCTCGACGGTGAAGACGTTCAGGCGAACGCCCTGGGGCTTGGCCAGCTTAAGAGCGCCCTTCTTGATGTCATCGTTGGCGGCAGCGTTGTCGACGACGATGATGCGCTCGGCCTGAACCTTGGTGGTCCAGGTAAAGACGACCTGGCCGTGCAGCAGACGGTAGTCAAGACGTGCGAGGACGATCTTGGCGGGACCGGAGCTGTGACGGGGCGCCTTGGCCTTCTTAGTGGGGGCCGCGGCAGCCTCGACCGGTGCGTTGGGGTTGGTCAGACCGGTGCGGGCCTCGTTGATGAGGGCCGCGAGCTCGGCACCCTTGACGGGGACGGGGCTCATAGCGAGCGTGAGCGCCAGCGGGATGTTGAAACCGCTGACAACCGTGAACTTCGTGCCGTTCTTGGAAAGCTCGACCATGTTGTTGTTGACCGAGCTGCCGAGCATATCGGTCAGCACATAGACGGTGTCGTCCGCGTTGAACGTGGCGATCATGGCGTCCACCTTATTGGTGATGGGCTCCTTGTCGTCACGAGCAAGCGACACGACGTGGACGTTCGACACGTCGCCGAGAACCATCTCGAGCGTGTCTTTGGCGCCTGCGGCCAGGCCACCATGAGATGCGAGAATGATCTGATTCATCTTGCCTCCTCCTTTTCGTTATGGTCATTATAACGTCTTATACGTTGCTTATATTGCTAATTAGTATAAAGACCGTTCGCGGGTGAAAATCGACCGTTTGCGGGTTTAACGTACTTGAAACGTTGGGGCTGGATAGGCCGGCGCTGGCTGGATAACCCCAGGTCAGACGCCGCGCGCAATCTCCTATCGCACGAAGTACCAGGGGCTTTCCTGCACGGTGGGCTCCAGCGCAATGCCGGTGCGCTCGCGGAACAGATCCATGTCCTGCGATTTCTCCGTCCACCACGCGTTGGGCTTAAAGGTCATGCTCTCAATGACATGACCGACAAACACACTGTTGCGCAGCTTGGAGAAGTCGGTGTTCATAATCAGAATGGACGCGAGCACCAGCACGATGCCCAGGACCTTGATCGCGCCGGCGGGCTCGGCGTAGATGCCAATACCGACCAGAACGGTCGCCACGGTTTCGAACGAAGCCACGACCGGCACCTTCGATGTCTCAAGATCCATCGAAAGGCCCTGCATATAGAAGATGTACGCAAGAGCCGTCGGAATAAAGCCAAAGCCCGCGAACAGCAGAATGAGCTGCGGGGACATTGCCGCGGCCACATCGGACCACGGAGCCGAAAGCACTGCCATAAAGCATCCGCCAAAGACAAAGCCCCAAAACGTCACCGCCAGAGGATGCAGCGTCTTGGTGGCCATGCGACTAAACACAGCCAGTAGCGCACCGCAAAGTCCGGCGATCACACCCGACACGACGCCCCAAGCCGAGAAATGGAAACCGGACAGGTCGCCGCTCGTCACCGCGAGCACGCAACCCACAATGTTAAAGACGATGGCGACGAGCTTGTTGGGGGTCACGTCCTCGCGATAAAGCACGCGGCCGAGCACGACGCCAAACACCGGTGAGGTGTAAAGCAGCACCGAGGCCGTGGACATGCCCACCTCGCCCATGCACTCGTAATAAAGCGTGTTAGCGGTGGCGAGGCCGATAATGCCAAGAAGCGCGCAGGGAACAAGCTCTTTAGGACTTGCCTTGAACAGTGCCATGGCACCCGAGGCTTTTCCCTCACGAGCACCTCCCTGGCAACCTATAAATGCCAAGACCGGAGCCATTAAGACGGCACCCGACAACAGGCGAAAGGCCGCCATGCTCTGAGACGAAACACCCAGGGCCGATATTCCGTTAACAAAGATTCCGATGGTGCCCCACATAAGCGCGGCGATCAGCACCAGCACATAGCCCAGATTGCTTTTCTTCAACGCAGCCTCCTCGGTATTATTTCCAATATGTTTCGTACTACGTTATAGTCGTTATATACATTTTTCAAGACACAAATCGCCGAACGGAAAAATGATCCGCTGGGAACGGAGGAAAACGGATCAGTGACTCAGACCAGTCCCTAAGTGATCCGTTTTCCTCCGTCCCCAGCGGATTACTTGGCGGTTGCGGTGAAATAGTTCCCAAATAGAGGCTTCAAGCCCCCAAACAGGAACTATTCCACCGCAACTTATGAGGACATCGAGCTGTTAGGCCGCTCTATCCCCTAGTAGTCCAGCTTCCACATGTAGCGACGCGTCATGTAGTCCTTGTGGGTGACGGCAGAGAGCGCGCGCATATACACGTTGTTGAGGATCGGGGCAAAGATCAGGTGGTTGAAGTACTCGCTCACGCTGTCCTTGATGTCGTTGAGGCCGAGCTCCTTGGCGTCGAGCTGATAGACGCGCTCGCCACCATACTGGTTAACGAAGCGGATGCCGCGCTCGTCGTTGCAGCGGCTGCGGCCGACGCTGATGAGCTGGAACAGCGAGGTGCGCTTGTCCAGGATCTCGAAGGGGCCGTGGAAGAAGTCGCAGGTGTTGATGGTGCAAGAGTCGATCTGCAGCATCTCCTGCACGTTGCAGATGCTAAAGACGTAGGCGGCACCAAAGAGCGGGCCCTGGGCCATGACGTTGATGCAGGGCTTGTCGGCGTTCTGCTCGGCCCACTTGGCAGCGAGCGGACGGGTGTACTCGACGGCCTTGCGATAGATGGGGTCGACCAAGTCGAACGCGGCCATAGCGGTCTCGTACTCGGCATAGCCCTCGGTCTGCTGCGTAAGCTCCATGGCGATCATGGTCACGACGGCGGAGTTGGTGCGGCCCATGCAGGACTCGTCGACGGCCAGGCTGTCGTACTGGATCTTGTAGTCGCAGACCTCGGTGAGGCCGGACTCGTCAACATAGATGGCGATGGTGCTGGCGCCGTGGTCCTTGGCGACCTGGGCGGCGACGATGGTCTCCTTGGTGCCGCGCATGGACACGACGACGGCCAGGGTGTTCTCGTTGACGTAGGCCGGGGTAGCGTGCACGAACTCGTTGCTGGTGTAGCTGGAGCTCACGACCTGCGTGGCCTCGTGCTCCATAAAGTACTGGGCAGGATAGTTGCCGCCGTTGGATCCGCCAGCGCCAATCCACACGACGCGCTTGATGCCGCCCTTGTCTGCCTTGTCAGCCAAAACCTGGGAGACGACATCCTTAACCTGTTCCTGAGTAGTCATCGTGCATCAGCCTTTCTTCTCGTTTGATGCTCATCACAGGCATACAAGTTACATACATGTTTTGGTTATGTCGACTAGTTGTATGCTATATTTGTCTTAGAAATTTTGCTGATGCGGTTTTCGATAGCTAGATACCAGCAGTTTTGTTGTTGTATTGAATACATGTTTGATTATGTTAGCATACAGGTTAGATACAGGTTGATCGTATGAACGCTTCATCTAAAAAGAAACTGAGCCAATACGAACGCTTGGCGGGCATGCTGCGCGACCGCATCGCCTCCGGCGCCTACGCACGCGGAGACAAGCTGCCATCCGAGATGGAACTCATGGACGAATCGGGGCTGTCGCGCAGCACCGTGCGCCACGCCCTTAAGGTGCTCGTTGATGAGGGCCTGGTGCGCACCGAGCGCGGGCGTGGCGCCTTTGTGGCCGACACGCCCGCGCTCCACGAGAACAACCTAGTGTTTTCGAGCTATACCAAGCAGGTCGAAGGTCAGGGCATGAAGCCCACCACGCGCACCGTGGACTCGGGCTTTGCCAAGGCGGCCGGCAGCATAGCTAAGTTCTTTGACGCCGCCGTGGGCAGCAAGCTCGTCAAACTTGTCCGCCTGCGCTACCTGGACGACGCGCCGCTGTGCCTGGAGACCACCTACCTGCCGCCAAGCTTCGAGACGCTCATCGATCGCGATATTAACGGTTCGCTCTACGCCACGCTGCGACAGGAGTTCCATCGCGCGCCGGCACAGGGGCATAAGACCTTTGAGGTGTGCTACGCCTCGCAAAACGAGGCGTTTTTGCTCAACGTTGAGCGCGGGCAGGCGCTGATCCTGATCACCGACTACGTCTACGACACCGACGGCCGCCCGCTCCACGTCTCCAAGCGCATCCAGCGCACCGACCGCGCCAAATACACCGAGCCCATCGGCTAACCTGCCAAAATAAACCTGTCCCTAAATGGTAGGTTTGGGAAGGTCGGGGAACCAGGTTGGTTTGGGTTGGTTAGGGACGCGCTCGGCTAGGACCAGCTCCATCCAACACATGTCGTACCAGCGGCCGAACTTTTGGGCGCAGCGATCGAAGGCACCCACCAGGCGATACCCCATATGGGCATGGAAATCCTGGCTGTTGTGCGTCAGGTACTCGTCGTCCTTATCGTGCGGCACAGCGATGAGCGCGCACATGTTGGTGATGCCCATCGCGACCAGGCACTGCTTGAGCGCATCGTGCAACTTGCGACCCAGCCCGCCATGGCGCACATCGCGTGCCAGGTAGATCGACGTCTCGACCGACCAGTCGTATGCCTCGCGGCTGTTGAGCGGACTCACATAGGCATAGCCTACCGGACGCCCTTCCAACTCCATCACCAGATACGGATAGCGCTTGAGCGTACGCTCGATGCGTCCGGCAAACTCCTCAACGCTCGGCACCTCGTATTCGCAGGTAATCGCCGTCTGGCGCACATACGGCTCATAGATGGCAAGCAACGCCGGCGCATCATCGGGCGTCGCCAGGCGAATCGTCGGCTCGGACATCTCGGTCATACAACCCCTCCCCCTCAAAAGCAAAGGCCGCCCTGCGCCAAACCCAGCGCAAGGCGGCCCCCCGTCATTACATCAGGCTACAGAACCGCCGCCAACGCGTCGATATCCTCCTGCGTCGTGGCCCAGCTGGTGCAAAAACGCACCACCGTGTGGGTCTCGTCGTACTTTTCCCAGTACTCAATCGAAGCATGCTCGCGAATGCGCGCCATATCCTCGTTGGGCAGAATCACAAACTGCTGGTTGGTCGGCGTCTCCAAGAAGAACTGGTAACCGCGCTCGTGCAGTACGCGACGCAGCGCCTGAGCGGTTTCGATCGCCTGTCGACCAATCTCAAAATACAGGCCATCGGTAAAGAGCGCCTCAAACTGGACGCCCGTCAGGCGGCCCTTGGCCAACAGCGCGCCGTGCTGCTTAATGCGCGGAATGGGATGCGCCGGAGCGTGCATGCCGCAAAACACCACAGCCTCGCCGCAGAGCGCGCCGCACTTGGTGCCGCCAATGTAGAACACGTCACACAGCTGCGCCAGCTCGGGCAGGGTAATGTCGCACTCATCGGCCGCCAGCGCATAGGCCAGGCGGGCGCCATCCACAAACAGCGGAATCTCGCGCTTCTGGCACACTGCGTGAATCGCCGCGAGCTCGGCCTTGGAGTACAGCGTGCCGTACTCGGTCGATAGGCTCACGTACACGGCGCCCGGGAACACCGTGTGCTCGTAGCTCTCGTTTTCGTAGAACACCTGGATATAGTTCTCCAGATCCTCGGCGTGCATCTTGCCCTCGTAGCCGGGGATGGTGAGCACCTTGTGACCGCCAAACTCGATGGCGCCCGCCTCGTGGCAGGCGACGTGGCCGGTCTCGGCAGCAACGACGCCCTCGTACGGCGCGAGCAGCATGTCAACCACCGTCGCGTTGGCCTGCGTGCCGCCCACCAGAAAAAACACGTCGGCATCGGGGGTCTGACAGGCCTCGCGGATAAGCTGCTTGGCACGCTCGGTGTGCGCATCGGTACCGTAGCCGGGCTGCGGCTCCATATTGGTGTCGACGAGCGCCTGCAGTACTGCCGGATGTGCGCCGTGGGAATAATCGTTGTTGAACGCGAGCATGGCAATCCTCTCTTACCGGGTATCGGCCAGATGACTCAAACGGAGCTATTGTACGCCGTTGGGATAGGCAATGCGCGCGGCAAGGCACTCAAGTGCCAGTACCAGAGCAAAACCGCAGCTCACGTCACTCAAAAAATGCGCGCCGATCACGATGCGCCCAAAGGCGACGAACGCCGCGACCACAGCTGCCACCCAAAAGATCACGCGGCGACGCGAAGGTTTTTCCTTAAAGGCTGCCGCGGGAAGCCCGGCGAGCATAAGGCCGATCGCCGCATGCGCCGTGTGTCCGCTCGCAAACGACTTGAACCCGTCCTTGATCACGCCGGCGGCGATATAGGTCCACTTGTCGGGGTTGCCGATCACCCACCACGGCTGAAAATTGAGCCCCGGCGTGACCTCGATCACGCGCATGCGCGGGCGCGACCATAACGGCTTAACAATGACGTTGAGGATGATGGCCTGAGCGACCCACACGGCCAGCACCATCAACGCCCAGCGCGTAAGCTCGTCGGGCTCGGTCGTGCGCGTGAGGCGGTAGGCGATGAAGTTGGCTGCGATGACCAACGCAAACGTCAGAACCAGCTGAAACGCAATAAGCTTGCCGCCGACGCGCAGCGATCCGATAATCTCGTAGCCGACCAGACCCACGTTGATCAAAACGCCCAGCGCAGCGAGCCACTTGCTCGCCTTGGAATCGGGGCGGGCCGAGCGCACGAGCATAACGCCCGCGATGCTCGCCGTCAGCTCAAACGGCAGCTCGCCGGCCGCCTCGACAAAGCGACCGTACATGCTGCCGATGTTGAACAGCGCACTCGAGATTTGATAATCAAAGAAGCTGCCCACGCCCAGACAAAGGCACAGGACAACCGCGATAATGGCAACATCTTTCTTATAGATGTATCCGAACATGCTTTCCTTTCGGTCGGGCGAAGGGCAGTCAACCTGCAATGTGGGTGAGACGAAGATGGCTTTGTCCCGTAAATACCCTTACAGGTTGAGCATAAGTAAGCGAAAACGTTCCATTTGTGGCAAGGTGGCCCGAAGGAGGAGGGAAGCGTACTTGCGTACGCGACCGACGAGTGAGGGTCAGATTGCCCAAATGGGGCGTTTGCAGCGTCGACCCGTTAGTCGTCGTCGCTAGCACCCAACTGCTGCAGCAGCATGAGTGCCGCGGCCACGGGGCCGGTGCCGTCGTTGGCGTCGAGGCCGCGGCCCAGGCCGCTGCCCGCACCGGCGCCCGCCTTGTAGGGCACCGACAGTTTGCAGCTCTTGGGAAAGTTCACCGCGCCGTAGCGATTCTTGAACTCAAAGGCTACCTTCTTGGGAACGTCAACCCCCAGGAAGGTAATGCGTCCGCCGCTGAGCGTGACGCTCTCGAGCCCCAGGCGCTCGCCGCGAATACGGATGCGAGCGCGGTTGAACAGGTTGAGCCCCGCCAACGGAAGCTCACCGTGCGCGGCCTCGGTCTCCTCCTGCACCTCGTCGATACTCTCCAGGTCCTCGGCGGCCGCGAGCTTGCGGTACACGAGCACGCGCTGGTCCACCGCCGGCATGTACTCCTCGGACAAGAAGTAGTCGGCCGGCAGGTTGATGCCCACGCTCGCCGCCTCCACGCCGGCATCGTCGTCGCCGCGCGCCTCGGCCACGGCCTGGCCCAGCATCTGCGTAAACAGGTCAAAGCCCACGCTCGACAGGTTACCGTGCTGCTCGGCGCCCATAAGCGAACCGGCGCCGCGGATCTCCAGGTCGCGCATGGCGATGCGCATGCCGCTGCCCAGGTCCTGGAACTCGGAAAGTGCAGTCAGGCGTGCCGTGGCCTCCTCGGTAAGCGGCAGCTCGCCGGGGAACATAAAGTACGCGTATGCCTGCGTGGCCGAGCGGCCCACGCGGCCCTTAAGCTGGTAGAGTTGTGCCAGACCCAGACGCTGCGAGTCCTCGATGATGAGCGTGTTGGCCGTTGCGTTGTCGATGCCGCTCTCCACGATGGTCGTGGCGATAAGCACGTCGATCTTCTTGGTCGCGAACTCGATCATCACGTCCTCGACCTCGCGCGGGCTCATCTTGCCGTGTGCCACGCCCACGCGCGCCTCGGGCGCGGCCTCGTGCACGCGCGCCACGGCATCGTCGATGGTCTTGACGCGGTTGGACACGTAATACACCTGGCCGCCGCGGCCCACCTCCAGGCGAATCGCTGCACTCACCACGTCGGGGTCGTACTCCCCCACGTGCACGATCACGGGACGACGCCCGGTCGGCGGCGTGGTGATCAGGCTCATATCGCGCACGCCGCTCGTGGCCATCTGCATGGTTCGCGGAATAGGCGTTGCCGAGAGCGTGAGCACGTCGATTTGCTCGCGCAGGTTTTTGAGCTGTTCCTTGTGCTGCACACCAAAGCGCTGCTCTTCGTCGATGATCACCATGCCCAGGTTCTTGGGGTTCACATCGGCAGAAAGCAAGCGGTGCGTGCCGATGAGTACATCAATCGTGCCCTCGGCAAACGCCTTGAGCGCGCGCTTTTGCTGCGCCGGGGTGCGGAAGCGGCTGAGCACCTCGACCTCCAGGCCAAACGGGGCAAAGCGCTCAAAGAATGTCTCGTAGTGCTGCTGGGCCAGAATGGTCGTGGGACAGAGCACCATGACCTGGCGGCCGGAGTCAACGCACTTAAACGCCGCGCGCAGGGCGACCTCGGTCTTGCCGAAACCCACGTCGCCGCACAGCAGGCGGTCCATGGGCTTGGGCGCCTCCATGTCGGCCTTGATGTCGGCGATGGCCTCCAGCTGGTCGCGCGTCTCGTCGTAGGGGAAGCTCTGCTCCATCTCGATCTGCTCGGGCGTATCGGGCGGACAGGCGATACCGGTAATCGACGAGCGGCGCGTATACAGGTCGACCAGGTCAAACGCCAGCTTTTTGGCATTCTTGCGCGCCTTGTTGGTAGCCCGCGTCCAGTCGGCGGTGTTGAGCCTGGTCAGGCGCGGCTTGTCGCCGTCGGGGCCAACATAGCGTGTGATGCGGTCGACCTGCTCCAACGGCACGTAGAGCTTGTCGCCGTCGGCATATTCCAGCAAAAAGTAATCGCGCTCCTTGCCGCCCACTTCCTGGCGCGCGATCTCGCTAAAGAGCGCGATGCCGTGGGTAGCGTGCACCACGTAGTCACCCGGCTTAAACGGGAAGGTGATCTGCGTAATGTCCACCTTGCGGCGGCTGCGCGCGCGGTTGGCGTCCATGCGGGCGTTGAGATCGGCGATCGAGAACACGGCCAAATTGGCGTCGGGCACCACCACGCCCTGCGGCAGGGCAGCGTCCACAAAGGTCACGCGCCCGCGCGAGATGGTGGGCACGGCGGCGCCGGCGGCAGCCTGCGCGGCGCCCGCCTCGAGCGAGCGGGCGTTGAGCGCGTCGGCGCGACGCTCGCGAATGGAAGCATGGGCCTCCTGGCGTGCGGCACGGTCGGCGGAATCCGCCGCTGCCACGCGCACGCGGTCGCCGATAGCGCCGGCATTTTCGGGCGCCGCGGTCAGCGACTCCTCAAAGGTAATGCCCTCGTCACCAAAGGTGAGCTCCATCGACTCGCGCGCACCGCGGTCGGGGATGGCAAACACGCAGGCATAGCGCTTGCTCACGATCTCCTGGATGCGCGTCATAAAACGGTTGTCCGAGCCTGCGATGGCAGGCTGCTCAATCTTGAGCTCGGCCGTCACCGCACCGCCGGCACGAATCAGGCTCACATAGTTCAGGCGTTGCTGGGAACCAAAGTCGAGTTGCTGGGCACGCACGTACAGGCCGTCCAGACGGTCGACCCCCGCCTCGCCGGCACGTGCCTCGATATCCTCGTAGGCGCGCAGGCAATCGTCGAACAGTGAGCGCGGCTCGGACAGTACCACGAGCGCCTTGCCGCTCACGTGCGACAGCGGGCTCACGGTCTGGCCGTACATCACCGGCAAAAAGCGATCGAGCTCAGGCGTGACGATGCGCGCATCCACCATCTCGAGCAGCGCCGCCAACTTGCTGTCGTCCTGGCTGGCGCGGTAGAGCGCCACATGCATGTTGTGGACGGCGTCGTCGGTGAGTGCGAGCTCGCGACAGGGGAAGATCTCGATGCTGTCCTCGTTGCCGATGGTCTGGCCCGTTGAACTCACCATGCGGCGGATGCGGTCGATCTCGTCGCCGAAAAACTCAATGCGCACGGGTGCCTTTTCCTGCGCGGGAAACACCTCGACAGTGTCGCCGTGCACGCGGAACAGGCCGGGCGCATCGGCGGCACCGGCATTGGTGTAGCCCATGCCCACCAGGCGCTGCGGCACCTCGTCAAAAGGAATCTCCTCGCCCACCGCAAAAGTAGTGGACTCCCAGTAGCGGCTCTCGACCGGCGGCACGCAGCGCAGCAGCGTGCGAGCCGAGGCGACCATGATGCAGTTGTCGCCGCGCACGATGCGCCCGAGCGCCTCGCAGCGCTGGGCTACCACGGCGTCGTCGGGCGCCTGCTCGCGCCAAGGGTAGTCCTTGCGCTCGGGAAAGCGGCACACGCGCGCGAGGCCCACATAGGCGGCCAGACTACGTGCGGCGCGATCGGCCGCATCCTCGCCACTCACGATGTAGACCGTGGGGCGCGGACGACGCGCAAACTGGGCGGCGGCCATAAGCGTGCGGCCCGACTGCGACACGGCCAGCGTTACGTCCTCGCCGGCATCGAGCCCGGCCTCGACGGTCTGCAGTGCCTCGGCAGTGTAGAGCTGCGCGGCTATACGGTGAATGAGCATGCTGTTCCTCCGGCATTGCAACGCCAAAAGCCCGCCGGGGCAAGCTCGGCGGGTCGTTCGTCAAATTCGTTGCCTGTCATGGTAGCGCATGGAGAGGACTCCAGCTCAAGCGTACGCCCAGCCCCGCAACAAAAACGCCAGATAGAACTGGACTCGCCGGCTTCGCCAAAATCTCCCCGTCACGTCGAACGCCGCAGCCATGGAAGGCTCCCCAAGAAACGGCTATTCCTCAAAAAAGCTCGCAACGTTCAAACGGCTCGTCCACTCTCCTATGGTGTTGGCAAAGCCGACGCGTGTGTACACGCCCGCAAAACGGCCGCGATACAGGTACAGGCCTTCCATATTAGAAGCGGGCGCAAAACCAAGATCATCCACAAGTCCTTTGGGCGCCTCTCCTCGATGCGGTCCATCGACAAGCGTTCCGCGCAAGCAGGGAGTCTGATACTGTTGAGCATACTCCTGCACAATCGCCCCAGCGGCCGCAGCACGAGCAAGCACCTGGGACCATTCCCGTTCCGTGACATCCAAACCGGCGACAACGCCAACCGCGTTGTAGCCGCCGCACGGCTTGACAATCCATCGGTCCTTTTCGGCAAATCTCGACAGCTGGGTGCTTTCGTCCAAAATCTCGGTATAGGGCACATGCTCCCGTACAAACGATTGCTCCTCCGGGCTCAACAAGGACTGACCGGCCCGAGACCACAGAAATGCAAATACGGTCTTAGTCGCACACGGCCACGTTCTAAATCCGCCGACGACGCATGCGAGCCCTTCTTGGGCAGCCTCGATTAAGGCCGAGCGTCCGTCGCACGGCTTATCCCACAACTCGCCGGTCACCGCGCGCCGCCAGACGCAATCAATAGGACCGACGGCATCGCACAGCCGCCTAGCACCGCTCTCGTCTTTGCCGATCCGCAGGTCGCGCACATCCGCAAAGCGTGCGACTACACCCCGCCGCCTCATAAGGTCGACAAAATGAGCCGCATCTTCCAAGTCGATGCTTTCCGAATAGTCGATGATTGCCACCGAAGCGGGATATATCTTTGATTGCGGTGCATAGAGCCCCTCGTCAACGCGGGCCCCGTCGTCCGATCGTGCACTATCTTCGGCGCGGCGAGGATGGGCCAGCTCCCACTCTGCATAGGTCTCAAACAATGCATCTATCCAGCTACCGCACAAATCGTACTGCCGAAAGCCTGGGTGGTCGGATGCAAACTCCTCAAAGGAAGGCGTCATTCGCACTGCCTGACAGACCGCATCGGTCACTACCATTCCGGCACTGCCGTCGGTATTGAGCTCGCAAAACGTATACGAACCGGCATCTTCGTCAAGAAAGATATCAACGCGCGCAAGGGGGATCTGGCAATCATAGCCGGCATCCATAGCGCACAGGTCAGCAAAAGCCGGATCCATGCGAAACCACGCGCGCACGAAGGCATCGGAACAAAACGCCCGCGTCACCTTGTCCATAATGCCGTACATGCGCTCGGCCGCCTCCTTAAGAAGCGCCGTCATATCCTTGTCGAATATCTTTGGCGTTAAAGCCCAGGGCGCAGGATCTCCGTGGTAGAGCGCATGGGTTTGAGACAAGTATTCGTCGCCTTTGCGACGACCAGGCAGGTCGCCTTCGCGCGTGCGTACGATGCGTTCAAAGTAATCTTCAAGCTCTCGCGTCTTCAATGTTGCCACGTTGTCCTCCATTGCTTGATTTTTTTGCCCATGCTACGCCAGCACGCCGCGACTTCGGCGCGCTTGAATAGGCTTCTAAATTAGCAACACATTTTTGCATGAGGCGGCAGGAGGCGACATATACTCCTGCTCAAGCGCATGCCCAGCCCCGCAACAAAAATGCCAGACGGGCAAGCCGCCTGGCGTTATCAGAGTGAGCTATACGCCGAGTCTAGTCGTAGACGCCCATTTTAAGCAGCATGAAGGTCGGGGTGCCGTCACCCTGCGCGACGCGGACCGTGCAAGTCTCAGTACGGCCCATGGATGCGTCCGCTTGAATTGCGGCGATGAACTGGTCCTTTGGCAGGCCGTAAGTGCTCTCGGGGATGTCGGAAGGAAGTAACGTACCGCCAGCACTGTAGACCTCATAGGTGAGCTCGTAGATGTTGTCACCAAGGTCAGTCGCGCCCGTAACGATGGCACACGATGGGTTGTAATTTCCCTGGCCGTATTCCTGCTTCAGATACAAGTACCCGTCATGCGCTTCAGCCGAATCAGGAATCGCCTGCCCCTCCGGCGTTCTGTCATAAGTCATATCGGCATCGGAAAGCGTCAGACCCATCAAGCGGTTGAGCTCCCTATTGATCACATCAGTCGCCAAACGTTGGCTATTACCGTTGTCATAGTCACCTTTCTCGATTCGATACGGCGCGTTGTCAATAAAATGGCACCAGATAAACTTGACCAGCTTGTATTTCTCGTCATCAGAAAGTCCGTCAGTCGAATCGAAGCCGCCCGCCTGATACCAGTCCCGATCGAAGTGTTCCTCCGTAAAGTTCGATAGGAACAGGTTCGCCGCGGCATAAGTTGCCTGGTCGTTGAGGTCGACCTTTACGCTGCTGCCCGTCTGCCCGGGCTCTTCCGGCTCCTCTTGCTCTTCGGCAGGCTTCTCCTTGGCGCTTCCCTGGTCCTTAAGCTCGGCCGAACCCTCGTCAGACCCCAGCACCGTGATCTGCGATGAATTGCCCTGCCCAAGCGGACCCAGCACGCCGGTCAGCGCCAGAGCGGCACCGCCGGCAACGAGCACGCCCACCACGCACATGCCGACAATCACCGCGCGCTTATGTGACTTCTTCTGCACGGGAGGCATCCCTGCCGCCGGCATCGATGCGGGCTCAGCAGGCGCGGCCGCCGGAGAGGCAGCGCCCATGCGCGCCCCGCAGTTCGTGCAAAAATCGGTTCCGTCGGGCATCTCGGAGCCACACTTGGTGCAAAACATATTCGGGCATCCCCTTACAACAAACGGCATCTGCCGTCATCATATTGAGCCCTCGCGACCCAAATGTGTTGCGCAACATTGGCCAAAGCCTTCGGACGCCGGCAAAACGTGCCGGGCCCTATCCCGTCACACGCACGCTGGGGCAAAGGTCTGCCAGCGGGCACTCGTCGCACTTGGGCTTACGAGCATCGCAGATCTCGCGGCCAAAGGTAATCCACTGGTGGTTGACCGACTCCCAATACTCGTGCGGCAAGATCTTGAGCAGATCTTGTTCGGTCTTGAGCGGCTCTTTGGCGTGCGTCTTGGGACTCAGCATCAGGCGGTGCGCGATGCGGTTGACGTGCGTATCCACCGCGATGCCTTCCACGATGCCGTACCCCACGTTGAGCACGATGTTCGCTGTCTTGCGCCCCACGCCTGGCAGCTTTACAAGCTCCTTCATGTCGGCCGGCACCTCGCCACCGTAATCGGCGACGATCATCTGCGCGGCCTCCACGGCATGCTTGGCCTTACTCTTATAAAAGCCGAGTGACTTAATGGTGTCCGCCACGTCGGTCACACTTGCCCCGGCCATGGCCTCGGGCGTGGGCCACTGGGCAAACAGTTGGGGCGTCACCTTGTTGACCTGCGCGTCGGTCGTCTGAGCCGAGAGCAGTACCGCGATGAGCAGCCTAAAGGGATTCTCGTGGTCCAAGAAGCACTCGACCGGGCCATAGCGACGGTTAAGGCGCTCGCACACCTCGATGGCGCGTTCGCGTTTGGCGGCATTGGTCTCGCGTGGCATAACGACTCCTCGACTCAACGGCATAACAAACCTATGGGCACGATTGTCCCACGTATGGGGTCTTTACGCCTCCAAAAAAGCGCCGGTCTGGCGGCCCCACAGGCTTGCGTATTCGCCGCCCGCCTCGACAAGCTGCGCATGCGTACCGTCCTCGACAATCTCACCGTCGGCCAACACCACGATGCGATCGAGCGCCGCCACGGTGGACAGGCGGTGCGCCACCACAATGGAGGTGCGGCCGCGCATCAGGTTCTCGAGCGCCTCCTGCACCAGAGCCTCGGACTCACTGTCCAGGGCAGAGGTTGCCTCGTCGAGCACCAGAATCGGCGCGTCAGTGAGGATGGCACGGGCGATGACCACGCGCTGGCGCTGGCCGCCCGAGAGCTTAACGCCCCGCTCGCCCACCATGGTGTCAAAGCCATGGGGCAGACGATCGATAAACTCCAGGGCATTTGCCAGGCGCGCGGCCTCGCGAATCTGCTCGTCGGTAGCGTCGGGACGACCGTAGGCGATATTTTCGCGAATAGAGCGGTGGAACAGCAGCGCCTCCTGCGGCACGTAGGCAACCTGACGGCGCAGGCTCTGCTGCGTGCAGCGTGAGACGTCCTGGCCATCCACGAGCACGCGACCGCCCTGCACGTCGTCCAAGCGTAGCAACAGCTTGGTGAGCGTCGTCTTGCCCGAGCCCGATTTGCCCACCAGGCCCACGCGCTGGCCCGCCGCTACATGGAGCGTCAGGTCGCTGAACACGCTCTCGCCCGCAGCAGCATCGCGGTACGCAAAGCTCAAGTGCTCAAAATCAATCACGCCCTCGCCCACCTTGAGCTCGGGGGCGTTCTCGTCGTCTGCCACCAGACGCGGCTCGTCCAGCACGCGCGTCATCTCGGCGGCGTCGCCCAGCGCGCGATTGATGCGCTGCATCATGGAGCTCACGTAGTTCAGACGCATGGTGAGGTTATACGTGTAGGTAAAGATCATGACGAGCGCGCCGGCCGAAATGCCAAACCACGCGTTGCCGCCCGCCACGAACACACTCACCACGGCCATGGTAATAACGATAAGGCCTGAGGTCGTAAAGTTGCGTTGCATCATGGCGTGCATCGATACCGTTTCGGCATCGCGCGCGGCACGGTCGGCGGTATCGAACAGGACGCGCTCAAAGTCCTCGCGCCCGCAGGTCTTGACGGCCAGGATATTCGTGACCGCGTCGGACAGCACGCCCGACAGCTTGTTCTGCGCGGCGGACGTCGCGGCCGAAAGCGGCATGATGCGCTTGTACATAAGCCAGACAAACGCAATGTAGACGACCATGATGCCCACCAGGATCACGGTAAATGCGGGCACCACCGGAGCGAGCGCCGCTACCGTGCAGATAACCGAGGTGATAGTGGGGATGAGCGAATACACCGTCACGTCCACCAGACCCGTGTAGCCGCTCATAAAACGGCTCGTTTGGCTCACAAGCGATCCGCCAAATCGGCTGGTGTGGAATGTCATGGATTGATTGGAGAGCGTGTCGAAGCACAAGCGCGCCAGGTGATAGTTGCCCGCGATCTCGAGCTTGTAGACGGTGTAGTCCTGCAGCTTGGAGAGGATTTGACCCACCAGGTTAACGAGCACGAGCGCCAGAATGTAAGGGCCAAAGACCTCGAATACTTGATCGCCTGCCACGGGGCCGGCCTGAACGCGGTCGACGATGAGGGCCATCACGTAGGTGTTGGCAAACGTGAGCAAAAAGATGTAGCCCGCCGACGAGAACACCGAGAGAAAGACGATCAGCGGCTGCGTGCGCGTGACATCCCAAAAACGCTGCAGCGTGCGGCGCACGGTTGAGCGTTTGAGCGGGCTGGTGCTTCTCTGAGACATGGGCTTCCTTTCACGTCTGATGGGGCGAAACGCCATTGTTGCACACTAAAGCGCACTTCAGGCAAGCACGATGCGAAAAGCGCCCGCGCCTCGCGCTTGCGCCGACGCCCCGCCGTCAGGCACGGCTAGTCCTTGTCTTCTTGGTCTGCGAGCAGGCCCGCGGACGTGAGCCCCAAGATCTCGTCGGCCTCCCCGGCATCCTCCAGCGCGTCGATGTCCTTGAGTTTGCGCTCCATAACGTTGGTGCGTGTGGTGATAATGCCCTCGACCGTCTTGCCCGCGGTCTCGATCTGCTGCTGCGCGCGGCGCAGCGCCGCCTGATAGCGCGGCAGCTCAGCCTTGACGGCGGAAAGCACGCGCAGCACGTCATCGGTGCGTTTTTGCAGCCTAAACGTCTGATAGCTCATCTGCAGGCTGTTGAGGATGGCGGCCATGGTGCTGGGGCCGGCAACGTTGACGTGATAGTCGCGGCCCAGGGTCTCGATAAGCCCGGGGCGGCTGACGACCTCGGCGTACAGGCCCTCAAACGGCACGAACAGAATGCCAAAGTTGGTCGTCGCGGGCACGCTCAGGTACTTCTCACAAATATCCTTTGCCTCGCGCTTCACCATCATATCGAGCGTCTTGCGCGCGGCGGCAACGGCCTCTGCGTCGCCCGACTCCTGGGCGTCGAGCAGATGCTCGTACGCGTCACCCGGAAATTTGGAGTCAATCGGCAGCAGCACGGGATCGCCCTCGTCTACCGGCAGCTTGACGGCAAACTCAACACGCTCCGAGGCGCCAGGCTTGGTGGCAACGTTTTCCAGATACTGGTCGGGCGTAAGGATGTCCGCCAGGATCGCGCCCAGCTGCACCTCGCCCAAAATGCCACGCGCCTTGACATTACCCAGCACGCGCTTAAGGTCGCCCACGCCGGTGGCGATGGACTGCATATCGCCCAGGCCCTTGTACACGGCCTCGAGCTGGTCGCTCACCTGCTTAAACGATGCCGACAGGCGATCGTTGAGCGTGCGGGAGAGCTTCTCGTCCACCGTCGCACGCATTTGATCGAGCTGCACGTTGTTGTCCTTGCGGATGGCGCCCAGCTGGGCATCGACCGTCTCGCGCACCTTGTCCAGACGGTGTTCGATGCCTTCGCGGTTAGCGCCCAGCTGCTGGGCCGTTTCGCGACGCAGGTCGTCCATGCGGTCGCCGGCCTGCGAGAACTCACGCGCGATGGTCAGGTAGCGCTGCTGCTCTACGGCGGCGTCGGTCGTCTGCTGCTGCGCGATGGCGTTTGCCGTGCGGCGGGTTTCTGCCAGCGCGACGTTAAGAGCATCGAGCGCGTTGTTGGCCTGCTCGAGCGCCGCGAGCGTCTCCGCATCGTTGCCGCCACGCTCTCGCAACTCGGCACGAAGGCCTTTAAGCTGCAGGGCGCAAACCACAGCAACTCCCATCGCCACCAAGGCAATCACAACAAGCGCAATATCAATAGCAGACATAGACTCCGCCCAACAAACCCAATCGATTATCAATCAAAACCTCGATCAATCTTACCCCGCCACACGCACCGGGCGTTCCACGGCAATCGGACAAATGGATTTTGGGCCACAGGCGTCAAAACGCTAACTCTCCCAGCCGGCGCGGATGGTTGTTATGACATCGCCTAGGCGCTGGCCGAGGGCTGACAGATGTTGGAGCACTTCACTGGGCGAGGCACCGTTGAGGATGCAGGTGAACGCATACGAGACCAAGAAAATCACCGCAAGTCCTAACGGAATGAGCACGATCATCGCTAATGTGCGCAGGCGCTGGCCCACGCGGCGGTGACGTGTGCGGCGCTTGTCGAACGCAAGCTCCTGCGCATATGAATCTTGTTGTACGGAATAGTTCTCTGGCGCCGATCCGCCCGCAGGCGAAACCGCGGGCGTGGCATTTTGCGCAGGGGGCTGGGCGGTTACCCCTTGCATTTGCATCTCCATGAGCCGTTGCTGCTGACGCAACATGCGCTCAGCTTGTCGCTGCGGGGTCTCAAGAAACAGATCCATGCTGGCCTCCAAAATCGGAGCATTCGACGCTTACGACCAGCATCCCGCACCGCCAAGGCCACGGCAACGCAATCCGTAGCAATAGCTGCAAAGTTTCTTTTGCCCAAAAGCTGTCGAAAACCTCAACAACTCCCCTACCAGCACTTTCTTTGAGCTTTTTTATCGAATGATCTTTTGCCCTTCCGCCAGCCCGCCAACTAACCAAAACCTAACCAAAAGCTTGACGGAAATTGTGAAGACCGGGACCCCAAACAAAACATGCCGCCCCATAAGGGGCGGCACACAAACTTCCAATCAGCTTTTCAGTAACGAGCACGCGACGACCCAACGCCGGAGCACAGGGCGGGAGGCCGGATTGCCTTCCCTCAACGCGACCCTGCGGAGCCGTGAGCGGGGAGGGAAGGCAATCCGGCCTCCCGCCCTGCGCTCCGCAGCAGCCAGCGCCACGCGCTAGTAGTTCACCACCTGCTCCTCAAAGTACGCCTTCGGGTGGTTACAAACCGGGCACACCTCGGGCGCCTCGGCGCCCACATGCAGGTGCCCGCAGTTCAGGCACTTCCATACCTTCACGCCCTCGCGCTCAAACACCTCGCCCGACTCAATGCGCTCGACAAGCTTGTTGTAGCGCTCCTCATGAGCCTGCTCGACAGCACCGACGCCACGGAACTTCTCGGCGATCTCGGTAAAGCCCTCCTCCTCGGCGGTCTTGGCGAACTCGTCGTACATCGTGGTCCACTCGTAGTTCTCGCCCGCAGCGGCATCACGCAAGTTGTCCAGGGTGTCGGGAACGGCGCCGTCATGCAGATACTTAAACCACAGCTTGGCGTGCTCGGACTCGTTGCCTGCGGTCTCGGCAAAGATATTCGAGATCTGAACGTAGCCATCCTTCTTGGCCTTAGATGCGTAGTAGCGATACTTGGTATGCGCCTGGGACTCACCGGCAAAAGCGGTCTCGAGGTTCTTCTTGGTTTGAGAGTTCTCAAAATCCATAGGTGTACTTCCCTTCAACATGCCGCACGTAGGCTTCGAGCGGCCTTGTCTTTAGGATGCCCTCAAGCCGAGAATTTAAACCTTACAATCCTCTTCTTCAGATTCGGGTTGGCTACACGCTTAGCCAGCGGTCACCCTCGAAGCGGCAAAAGCCCTCGCGCTCCAAGTCGGCCAAAATGTCTGCGACAAGATCGTGATCGACCGACTCTCGGCCGGCTGCCGTCTCCATCTCGTTAACGCCTGCAACGGCTTCATCGAGCGTAATGCCCGACGGCCGCCCATCGCGCGCAGCCAGCAGCATGCGCACAATATGGGCGCGCTTTTGACGGCGCGAGCCCTCAAACTTGGACTGACGACTATAGCTCGCCGACCGCCTGGACGGATTGGGCAGCGTCTTTTTAAGATACGCGCCGTAATCCAGCAACGCGTAATACCATGCGCGCGGTGTGTCGGCATCGTCTTGAGGCGCGGCAAAGGGCGCAATCTCATCCACCGCCGCACCAGGGGCCGCCGGACAGGCGGCCTGAATCAGCGGCACCAGCTCGCGATCGGGAACGGCCGGTACATCGGGAAAGAAATGATGCAGAAAGACCGTGCGCACGTTGGTCTCCAGATACACACCCGGTAGATCGAACGCAAACGACCGGATGCCCTGCGCCGTCGCCGGGCCAATACCGGGCAGGGCGACCAGGTCGCGCGTCTCACGTGGAAACTCCCCGCCCCAGTCCGTCACAACGCACTGTGCAGCCCTGTGAAGCGCCAGGGCGCGACGATTGTAGCCCATCCCCTGCCAGGCATCCAAAACGTCAGAAGGAGCGGCCTGAGCGAGCGCACGCACGGTCGGAAAGCGGTCGAGCCACGCGGGCATACGCGTCTCCACACGCGGCACCTGCGTTTGCTGCAGCATAACCTCGGAAAGCCAAATAATGTACGGGTCGCGCGTGCGGCGCCACGGAAGGTCGCGATAACGCAGGACCCCTTCCGAACGAATCATCGAACGAAAGGGGTCCTGAATCATGACTATGCTCCTTATGCGGCGCTATTCCTCCCGGCAAGCGCACGCACAGGTGGCGTACTCGGGAAACGCATCGCGGTCGGCGAACTTGGAATCGACGGCCGGGAACTGGCGGTGAGCGACGATATCGCCCAGCGAAACGGAATCGAGGTAGTCGCGCATCAACGCTTGAGCTCCGGCCCACAGGGGATGATAGCAGCACGTACCCATGCGTGCACAGTCTCCATCGGGCGCGGTGCAATCGTTCATGACCATGGGGCCCTGAACGGCCTCAACGACCTGGCGGATGGTGACATCGTCGGGGCTGACCTTAAGACGCATGCCGCCATGGACGCCACGCAGGCTCTCCACAATACCGGCCTGAACCAAACCATGCTGGATCGAACGGGCAAACGAATACGGGACATTGACCTCTTCGGCGGCGGTGCGAACAGAAAGCAGACGCTCCGGGTCCTCGGCAAGCATCGCGAGCATGCGAAGGGCGTAATCAGTCTTCCTCGATATGTCCATTTTTCCCCTTTCAAGGAATAGGAACGGCTCGAACGAGCTCCGGGGCCGAGCTTACGTCGAGACGTCAATGACCGTATGGACGCCCAAATAGCAAAACGGGTGCCCGCTGAATGCCGTTTTTGAAGCCTCTTGCATCAAAAACGGCCCACAGTGCAACTGAGTATAACCTAAGGCTTATAGGACAAAATGTGTGTCCCGATAGAACATCCGTTTCCATCCATTA
>UQKV01000026.1 GCA_900541665.1 uncultured Collinsella sp. | reverse complement strand
TTTCGGCCGAGGACATCGCGCACCTTACCGTGACGCAAAAGCATGTCCGCTGCGGTCGCTGCTCCAACAACTGCCAGCTCACCGTCAACGATTTTGGCGGCGGTAGGCGCTTCATTACCGGCAACCGCTGCGAGAAGGGCGCCGGCCACAAAAAACAGAAGACCGAGGCCCCCAACCTCTTCAAGAAGAAAAACGAGCTGCTCTTTAACCGCGAAGTCCTGAGCCCCGATGAGGCCCCGCGTGGTACCGTCGGCATCCCGCGCGCGCTCAACATGTACGAGAACTACCCCTTCTGGCACGCGTTCTTTACGCGCTTGGGCTTTAGCGTGCAGTTGTCCGACCAGTCGAGCAAGAAGACCTACCAGGCGGGCATCGAGTCCATGCCGTCCGAGAGCGTGTGCTATCCGGCCAAGATGAGCCACGGCCACGTGATGAACCTCATCGACCGTGACGTCGACTTCATCTGGATGCCGTGCGTGCGCTGGGAGCGCAAGGAGGATCCGACCGCCGGCAACTGTTACAACTGCCCCATCGTCATGAGCTACCCCACGGCGTTGGCGCTCAACATCGACGAGATCCGCGAGCAGAACATCGAGTTCCTGTACCCGTTTGTGCCCTATCACGATAAGACCGAGCTCAAGCGCCGTCTGTACCAGGTGCTCGCCGTCGACCGTGTGGCCGATGCGCAAGCCGGTCGCGGTCGCGTGCGTGGACCCAAGATCACGCGCTCCGAGGTCGATGCTGCCGTCAACGCCGCCTTCGAGGCCGATGCGCGCTTCCACGAGGATATCCAGACCATGGGCGAGGAGGCTCTTAAGTGGGTCGAGGACCACGGCGGCCACGGCATCGTACTCGCCGGCCGTCCCTACCATAACGACCCCGAGATCAACCATGCCCTGCCCGAGCTTATCTCGAGCTTTGGCTTTGCGGTCTTTACCGAGGATTCGCTCGCGCATCTGGTAAAGCCCGAGCGTCCCATCCGCGTCGTCGACCAGTGGATGTACCACAGCCGCCTGTACGCCGTCGCCCGTTTTGTGACGATGCGCAACGACCTGGACCTGATCCAGCTCAACTCTTTCGGCTGCGGCCTGGATGCCCTGACCACCGACCAGGTGCAAGAGATCCTGGAAGCCAGCGGCAAGATCTACACCGTGCTCAAGATCGATGAGGTGTCCAACCTGGGCGCCGCGCGCATCCGCATCCGCTCGCTCATGGCGGCGCTTAAGGACCAGGAGGCCGAGCGCCTGGCCGAGGCCACGGCCGCGGGCGAGGCCTACGAGCAGGGCGACGCCGCGCCGGTGACTCCCTCCACGGATGCCCCCGCGTTCGCGAGCCGTAAGTACACGTTCAAGGCGCAGCGCGAGAGTGCCTCGACCGCGTGGCCCAAGGTGCCCTTTACCGAGCAGATGCGCGACGAGGGCTACACCATCCTGTGCCCGCAGATGGCGCCGATCCACTTTGACCTGGTCAAAGAGGTGTTCCGTGGTGCTGGCTACAACTTGGAGCTGCTGCCCTCGACCGATCACGATGCCGTCGAGGCCGGCCTGCGCTACGTGAACAATGACATTTGCTATCCGTCGATCCTGGTAACGGGCCAGATTATGGAGGCCATCGAGAGCGGTCGGTACGACCTGTCCAAGACGGCTGTGGTCATCAGCCAGACCGGCGGTGGCTGCCGTGCCACCAACTACATCGCGCTCATCCGCAAGGCACTGCGCGAGAGCGGCCACCCCGAGATCCCGGTGATCTCGCTTTCGGCCGTGGCGCTCGGCGAGGACAACCCCGGCTTTAAGATTACGCCGGCGCTGCTTAAGCAGGCAGTCTACGCGGTACTCTTTGGCGACGTGATGATGCAGATGCTCTACCGCTGCCGCCCGTACGAGGCCACGCCCGGTGCCGCCAACGCACTCTACGAGGAGTACATGGCGCGCGCCCGCAAGCTGGCGCCTAAGTTCAATCGCCACAACTACACCAAGCTGTGCCGCGAGGCCATCCGCGCGTTCGACACCATGCCGCTCGTGGGCGAGGGCACCAAGCCGCGCGTGGGCGTGGTCGGCGAGATTCTGGTCAAGTTCCATCCCACGGCCAACAACCATGTGGTCGACGTGATCGAGCGCGAGGGCTGCGAGGCCGTGGTGCCGGGCCTGCTCGACTTCTTCCTGTACTCCATGAGCAACGCCGAGCTGCAGAAGGACGAGCTGGGAAGCTCTGCTACCACGCGCGCTGGTATGCAGGCGCTCATCAAGCTCGTGGACTGGATGCGCACGCCGGTGGAAGAGATGCTCGAAAAGTCCCGCCGCTTTGAGGCGCCCGAGCGCATCGGCACCATGGCGGACAAGGCCCGCACGGTGCTTTCGGTGTGCAACAACATGGGCGAGGGCTGGTTGCTCACGGCCGAGATGCTCGATCTGATTGACCACGGTGCGCCCAACATCATCTGCACGCAGCCCTTCGCGTGCCTGCCCAACCACGTGGTGGGTAAGGCCGTGATCAAGGAGCTGCGCCGTCAGCACCCCGAGAGCAACATCGTCGCGGTGGACTACGACCCCGGTGCGTCCGAGGTCAACCAGCTCAACCGCATTAAGCTCATGATCAGCGTGGCCAAGGAAAACATGCGCGCCGGTAAGGGCTTTAAGCTCGAGAAGGTAGCGCCGCTCGCGATGGACGAGGTCACCGGCCAGATGCGTGCCCATGATGGCTGCGTGAGCTGTGGCTCGGCCGACGAGAGTGCCGTGGCGTCGGTCGCTGAGCGCCTGGGACGCGGCATTAAGAAGTAGCTGGCCCGCTTTGGGCTAGATGCGAGGCAAACGGGTGGTAGCCGTACCGGCTACCACCCGTTTTTACTGGACATATGTTGCGTAAATGGGCTTGCTACAGCCTTCCGTGGGCTTGCCCGATTTTTGGGCCGGTTCGGGCTTTGAGGACAAGTTACTGCAGGCCCAAGGCGATTTTTCGCTCAACGCAGGCCAGCACAGTGTGACCTATCTGCCAAACGACGAGATGATCGCTGCGGACTGCCCATCGCCACCTACGAGATGGAAGCCGAGAAGTACATCTACCGCGTGTACAAGTACGAGCTGTAGCGCTGCGCTTGGGTTTGACCAATGGAGTATGAAAACACGCCGTTCGCCGATGCCCCCTCCGCGAGTGGCAGCCATATGGTTTGATGTCAGAAACATATAGTTGTCGCCAGCCTGCTGGCGACGTTCCCCCTGATATCGGAGGTTCCAGGTATGTTTCGTGCTCCGTTAAACAACTATCGGTTGGGCTAACATGGGTCGCCGTGCTATTTCGATAACCCTTGCAGTGGTCTGCCTGGCTGTGCTCTTGGGCGCTACGGGGCTGTTTGCTATAAGCCGAGAAACGTCCTATATGCAGGAATGCGCTTCCGAAGGGTTTGCCATTGATGGTTTCTATCGGGATGACAAAACGAGTCGGGAAACCCTGGCTTTTCTTGAGGAGGACAATTGTCGATGGCAGCTGGTCGACAAAGACGGAATCTGCACAGACGGGCAGTTTAAGCGTACGGATGATCCCAATATCCTGGTATTAAAGAAGGAAAACGGCGAAGAATTCGGCACGGTTCACGTTGCGTATATATCGCGCCGACGCAATCAGGGGCAGATTTACCTAATTAGAAATACTAAGGTGACCCGATTTTATCTTGTGAGCACCGATCCGGCGTTTACGGTGGAGTCTGGCGATGTCGATGCGGACGTCTGATTCACGGCAATAAAACGGCGAGCGGGGCGCGGGTGCGAACTGCGCCCCGCCATTTGCTCGTGTCCGTATCGCGTCTGCGCCTCGTCGTAACTTGCGTCCGTGCGAGCACTCGTCCCGCGCCGACATCACTTGACATCGAACTCCACGCGATCGAGTTCAGGCACGTTGAGGTCAATGAGCTTGCGGGCGACGCGGCGGTCGTGTGCCCCGAGCGCCTCGCCTGTCGTCACATGGGCGACAATTTCGCGCTCGACAATGCCCTCCTCCTCGCCTTCGGTAGCCGAGGTCTCGACGGCGACGGTGTAGTCCTTAAAGCCCGGCAGTACCGCCGCAAGCTCGCGCGTGGTTTCGGTGACGCCGTAGCCGTCCTGCACGCCGGCCTGCGCCGAGCCAATGGAACCCGCGGTCATAACGATGCAGGGGATGGCAAAGATCACCGTGCCCACAATAATGCGGCGGCGCACTTTGCGTGACAGCTCGTTGACCTCAGCGTTTTCCTCGGCGGTCACAATGCCGTCGCCGTTGAGGTCGCGCTTGAGCGGCACACGCAAAAGAAGCAGCACGGCTTCGGCGGCCAGTGCGATAAAGACCACGTTGATGCCAAACTCGTAGAGCGCCGAGAGAAACAGCGACCCGCTTGCGATGGCGATGCCATAGCCCGCCGCGCACAGGGGCGGCATGAGCGCGGTCGCCACGGCCACGCCGGCGATGAGCGTGGCGGGTTCCTGGTCGCGCGAGTTGCCCAGGCCACCCGCAAAGCCGCCCGCGAGCGCGACGGCAAGGTCCCATATGGTGGGTGTCGAGTTGTCGATGATGGCCGCCGTGGTGGCGCCAAGGGGCGAGAGCTTAAAGTACAGCGTGGACGTGACCAGGCAAAAGACCATCTGCAGTGCGAGGCTGGCAATGGCCTCGACGGTGATCTCGCGGTCGAGCGTTGCAATACCGTATGCCATGGCAAGGACCGAGCCCATAAGCGGGCAGATGAGCATGGCGCCCACGATGGCAATGTCCGAATCGATATCGAGGCCGATGCTTGCGATGAGCATGGCGATGATGAGGATACACAGGTGAGAGCCAGTCAGACGCGCCCCGTTTACAAAACGCTTGCGGATCACGTGATAGGGCGCGCGTCCCTCGCGAATGTTGAACGCGCGCTTTAAAAAGCGACCAGCCTGCTCGGCAGCCTCACTATGGGCAGGGCGGATGCCGTGGCGCCGGTGATGGCGTTCGCGTAGTCGCTTGATCTGTTGTTTGTCGAGTTCCATGTCCACCTCGTTCCAGCGCGGTCCGCGCAACGCGCCCGTTGTCCTAACTCTACACCGTGGCGGGCGGGGTGTCTGTTGGATGCGGAATCCGATAGGGCGGATGACGCGGGAGCAAATGCAAATCACAGGCTCAATTCCATCCCGCGAGAATATGATGCACCAGTTCCTTCAAATGTGACGAAACTGTGAAGCACGAGAGCGTGAATTTCAAAAAATACGCTGGTCGCCAATGTTGCGCAACAGAATTCAAAAATCAGCTCCTACATTTTGAAGCGTATGGATACATCCGTGTCAAAGGGAGAAAGCCATGGCAAACTACAGTCCACAACACTTTGAGCCTCGGGCCAAGGCCGTCAACGTCAAGGGCGTTGCCAACCGCGCCGTCGCAACCGTTTTGACGGCGGGCCTCATCGCTCAGCCGCTCATGTCGCCGCTGGCGGCAATCGCCGCACCGTCAACCGATAACGGCGATTCTGTTCAGGGGGGGGGTAGTTCTGTAGAGAACACCGTCGCCGCCGGTAACCAAGCGGTCGTAAAGACGGCTGCCCAGCTGGCCGAGGAGTCGGCAAAGCAGCTCAAGGACGCTCAGGCCGCCTACGATGCCGCCCAGAAGAAGGCCGACGCGGCGGGCCAGTCTCAAAAGCAGGCGCAGCAGCAAAAGAATCAGGCCTCGCAGGCCGTGACCGATAACGCCGCCGAGCAGAACGAGGCCGAGGTAGCCGCGCTCCAGGAGAAGATTGACGAGCTCAAAGCCGCCGTCGAAAAGACCGAGCAGCAGCAGAAGAAGCTGGGCGACCTGAACGATCAGCTCGATCAAGCCAACAAGAGTGTCGAGGATAAGACCCAGGCGCTCAAGGACGCCAAGGCAAAGCAGGATGAGGCCAAGAAGGCCCTCGACGATGCCCAGGCCAAGCTCGAGGCCATGGGTATGGACGAGTACGAGGCCGCCAAGAAGGCCGTCGAGGACGCGCAGGCAAAGCTCGATGACGCCAATAAGGCCGTTGCTACTGCACAGGCCAATCTGGACCAGGCCAAGGCTGCCGAGGCCAGCGCTCAGCAGGAAAAGCAGAATACCGAGGCAGCTTTGACGACTGCCCAGGCCAAGAAGCAGGAGACTGCCGCTGCTCTCGCAGCCGCAACCACCGCGCGCGATAACGCCCAGCAGAAGTTCAACCAGGCGCAGGCCGCGCTCGATGCTGCCGTCTCGGGTACGGGTGTTGACCTGAGTGCGCTTGAGGCCGCCAAGAAAGCTGCTGCTGGTGAGCTCAAGACCGCGCAGGCGGAGCTCAATGCCGCGACGGATGCCGACGCCACCGCACAGACAAATCTGCAGGCCGCCCAGGCTGCCGTCGCTGCCGCGCAGGAGAAGGCCAACGCCGCCAACGCTGCCGTGGCATCTGCCCAGTCTGCATACGATGCGGCAAACAAGGAGTACAAGGACGCGGCCAGTAAGCGTGACGCCGCGAAGTCGGCATACGAGCAGGCCCAGCAGACCGAGGCAGACAAGAAGGCGGAGTACGACCGACTCGTCGAGGTCCGTCAGCAGAAGCACAGCGAGTGGGAGACGGCATGCGCTGAATCCGATACCGCCAGGAAGGCATACGACACCGCGAATGCCGAGGTCGAGAAGCTTAACCAGCAGATTGCCGACCTCAAGTCGAACATGACCGTAGACCAGAATGCCATCAGCCAGGGTATGTTCGGCTTCATGAACTACATCATCGGCGGCAGCCAGTTCACAGCCACGCAGAAAAAGAACGCCCAGGATGCCGTATCGACGTTGACCGGCGCCGATGACAAGGCCGAGTGGTATGACCAGTACGTCGATCAGGACATGTCTCGCGACACCAACCCGCTTTCCTTGGAGCAGATGCGAAACGCCCTGACATATCTCGACACCCAGAACAACCTCCGCAAGGCGAACGGCCAGTCGGCGCTCAGCGTCAGCCTCCGCATGACTGTGGCCGCCGCCCTTAATGCATCATATTCGTCGAACCACTGGGGACACTCGAACTGCTACTCGGATAACGGTGAAAATCTTGCTGGCGGTGGCGGTGCATATACCGGCGGCGAGACTGAGGACACCCTAGGCTGGCCCTATACTGGTCTCTACACTCAGGAGAAGGTTAATTACGAGAATTGGATTAAAAAGAACGGTGCGGATAGCGAGGTTGGCAAAGATCTCATGGCTCATCGCTATGATTCGTACTATATCTACCAAAACTATCGCGATGTCTATTCCGGTACAAAAGATGAGAACGGTAAGGAAAGAGGAGACGGCTGCGGGCACTATCTCAACATTATCGATTCCGCTACGGTGGCTATCGGCATCGCGACGGGTAGCGGTAAAAACACCGATTCCGAGGTAACCATCTTCGATTACAGCGCTGATGACACTCAGGCTGATTTCACAGTCTCCGAGTTCAAGAAGCTCCTGAACGACTACATCGATTCCGCCTACAATGCAGGCGGCACGCAGGAGCAGAAGGAGCAGCTGAAGCAGCTTCAGAACAAGCTGGCAGAGGCGCAGAAGACGCTGGGCACGGCCGATACGGCATATCTCGCTGCTCTCAATAATCAGAAAGACGCACAAGACGCCTATACCGCGGCCGACACGAACATGAACACCGCCAAGGGTGAGTACGAGAAGGCTAAGTCCGACACCGCTACTGCCAAGTCCGCCTACACCGCCGCCGAAGCCAAACTCAAGGGTATTGACGTCAAGACGCCCCAGACCAAGCTCGATGCCGCCAAGAGCAAGGCCGCTACTGCCCAGGTAGCTTTCGATAAGGCAAACGCCGCGCTTGCTGACAGCAAGACGAAGGCAGCCGATGCCGCTGCTCACAAGGCGAAGGCTCGCAGCGCCCGCGATGCCGCCAAGGCAAAATCCGACCAGGCCAATGAGGCGTATGATAACGCCACGGCTTCGGTCAAGGATCTTACCGCCAAGCGCGATGCCGCCAAGACGGACCTTGCGAACAAGCAGGGCATGCTTGACGATGCCAAGAAGGCCGACGACACTGCCCAGGCTGGTGTAGACAAGGCCCAGGCCGCAGATGTCCAGGCCGCGACCGCTCTTTCGGACGCCAAGCAGGCAGTTGCCGCCAAGAAGCAGGCCCTGTCCGACGCACAGGCGAAGGCCAAGGCCGCCGAGGGCGAGCTGGCCGGCGCAAACAAGGCCTTCGAGCGCTTCGCCGGCGCCCAGAAGGCGGTCGACGACGCCAAGACCGCCTATGACGCTGCCGTGGCCAGTGTCGCCGATGCCCAGAAGCAGCTCGAGGCCGCCAACGAAGCCGTCGTCGATGCGAACCTCGAGATCGTCAAGGCCAAGGCCGAGCTTGCCAACGACGAGGCACTCAAGGCCGATCTTGAGGTTGTCGACCACAAGGCATCCCTTGCCGCGGGCACGACAGGCAACGAGAAGCTGGTCAAGCTGAACGCTGCCTACGCTCGCTATAAGGCCGCCGTCGATGCCGCCGCTGGCCTCAAGGCTGCTCTGAGCGATGCCGATGCCAAGCTGTCCGATGCCAACGACGCCTATGCCGCCGCGCTTGCCGAGCTTGGCGATGCCAAGGATGTCCTGGCTGCCGCTCAGGCCGAGTACGACAAGTATCATCCCAAGGCTGAGCCGCAGAGCAAGCCTCAGGCCAAGCCCCAGGTTACGCAGGCTGCTGCAAAGGTCTCCGTTGCCAAGAAACAGGCTGCGCCTGCCGCGCTTGCCCAGACCGGTGATGACTCCGCACTTGCAGGCGAGGTGTTCGTCATCGGCGGTATCACCCTCGTGGCCGCTGGTGTGACGCTGAGCGATCGTCGTCGCAAGCAGATGTAGCGTTTCGAGCGTAGATTCTGCAACGAACTTCGGTTCATAGCAGGAATGCTTCGATAGCTTAACCGATAAGGCCGGCGCGCTGTTAAACGCAGCGCGCCGGCCTTTCTTTGTTTCGATATCAAAAAGCCCGGTCAGCAGCCGCAGAAGCTACCGACCGGGCAAGCCGTAGGCAATATGGTTGCTGTCGAGCAGCTGCTCAGCTTAGCCCAGCAGGCTTAAGCCCACGGAGACAAACGCCAGGATAACGCCGACGATGGACTCGCCGCCGAGCAGGCCGCTGGCAACGACCAGGCCCTGTTCCTGGAAGGCGGCGTCCTTGGCAGCCCTCTCCTCGTCAGAAAGACCAGCGGTGGCGTCGCGGTGGGCGGACCACTTGTCGTAGGCGAGCTTGACGCAGGAGCCCAGGAATGCCGTGAGTGACATGTAGAACGGCAGGTACACGCCCAGGCCGATCATCATGGCCGGAATGCCGAGCCAGTACATGACGATGCCGGCGATAAAGCCGCCAACGAACCACGGCACGCTCGGGATGCCCGAGACCATGGTGGCGACGACGCTTGCCTGCGCGGCAACGAAGCTCTTGTCGGGGCCAAAGGCGTCCGGGCCATAGGCGGTGACGAGCGCGACCATGACGGCTGCGGCGACCAGGGCGCCCACGATGCCGCCGATGGCTTGGCCGATCCACTGCGCACGCGGGTTGGTGCCCAGCACGGCGCCGGCCTTAAAGTCGTTCATGACGTCGCCCGCAAGGCCGCACGCCACGGCTACGATGCCGGCGATAAAGAACAGTTTGACCTGAGCGATCCGTGCAAAGGCGGCCACGATGAGCATAACGATGAGGCCAAAGATCTCCATGGGGTCGATGCCAGTCTGGCCGCAGCTCTGTGCGCTCATGATGGTGGTGACAAAGGTGAACAGCGTCACGATGACGGCCGGAACGGGGCCAAGGTCGAGCACGATGGCGATGATCACGGCGATGGCGGCGGCGCCCAGGCCGATGATGCCGGCGTCGAGCTTAAGGGAGCCCGAGATGAGCGACTGCTCGTCGGTGTCGGTGGAGCTGTCGGCGGCAAGACCGCGGACGATACCGGCGACCTGCGGCAGGATGTCCTTGAGGACGACGGCGACGCCAAAGCCCATCATGAGGCCCATGCCCAGGGACTTAACAATGCCCTGCGCAGTCACAACGTCGAACAGACCGGCAGCGGTGCCGCCGACGACGATGCCAAAGTTGCCCAGCAGGGCGCCGGCAAACCAGAAGGCGACCGGGGCGAAGCCCACGAGGAAGCCGACGGAGAGCAACATGGGCGAGTTGTAGATACCAAAGGTCACGCCGGGAATGTTGAGCGTGCACAGCATGCTGGGCACAATGCCCAGGGCGTCGCGCAGCACGCTATAGATGCCGGCGATGGCCATGGAACCAAAGAGCTGCTTGCCGGTTTTGCCGCCAGCCTCGGTCGCGCGCAAGGTCTGAGCTGCGGCGTTGCCGGTGGGGAACTCAAGCGCAGCGTCCACGATAAAGTGACGGTGGATGAGCGCCGTGGCCAGCAGGCCCAGGATGGTGCCGGCGAGTGCCACGATAAACATGTCGAGCCAGCTGATCTGGTCGGCATAGCCCAGCATCCAGGCGCCCGGGATGGTAAACGCCAGGCCGCCGGCGACCATGGCGCCTGCGGACATGATGGTGTGGGTGACGTTGGCCTCGTTGAGGCTGGCGTTGCCCATGAGCTTAAGGAAGAACAGCGAGATGACGGCAGCGAAGACGATCGGCCAGGGGAGTGCGCCCATCTTGAGGGCGGTGTAGGCCGAGCTTGCCGTGATAATCACGCAGCCAAGGACGCCGATGACGACGCCGCGCAGCGTGAGTTGCCCGCGCATCGAGGCACGGTTCGAGGGATTGCTCATATAGAACTCCTTTGCGTATATCCGCTCCCCCGGGAGCGCCGCTACGGATACGGCGCGGGAAGTCGGGTTACCAAGGGCCGCCGCGTGAGCTCGCGCACGACCGCGCACCAGTATAGCCGCAAGCTAGTCATTTTGGGATGACTGGTTTAGGTAGGCGATATACTGCTGGGCAGACGAAAGGAGCGCCGACGATGCTTAATGGGTGCGCATATATATTGACGGTCGACGTGGGCAACACGTTCATTCGCTTTGGCCTGTTTGCAGAGGATTCGGCCGCGGCGCAGGAATGTCCGCTTGCGACGTGCGAGATCACCACGCCGTCGAGCATCACAGCAGACGAGGCGCGCATGCGTCTCGTGCAGGTCATGGCCGCACTGGCGGCCGATGCGGGCATGCCCGGCGCGCTCGTTCCCGCAGCTGCAGTGCTGAGTTGCGTGGTGCCGGCGCTCGAGCGTCCGTGGAAGGCGGCGCTTTCCCGCACCTGCACGGGACGCGTGCTCACGGTGGGACCGGGACTTAAGACCGGCATGCCCGTGCACTACGACGACCCGGCCGAGATCGGCCCCGACCGCATTGCCGATGCCGTGGCGGCACGCGCCGTCTACGGCTCTCCCTGTATCGTGATCGACCTGGGTACGACGACCAATATCGAGGTCATCGACGCGTGCGGTACCTTTGTGGGCGGCGTTATCGCGCCGGGTCTGGCGCTTGGCGCCCGCTCGCTTTCGGCTGCCGCGGCGCGCTTGCCGCAGGTTGAGCCCTCGGCACCCACGCATGTCATCGGCCGTAACACGCGCGAGGCGATGCGCTCGGGCGTGGTCTTGGGCGAGGTGGCCCGCATCGACGGTATGCTCGACATGGTGCTTGCCGAGATGCGCGCGACCAAGGCCGCGGGGGAGGGCGATGTGCCCATCGTCATTACCGGCGACGATGCCGAGGCACTTGCGGCCCTTGTCGGTCATAGCCTGACGGTCGATGACGCGTTGACGTTGCGAGGACTCGCCGAGCTCTACCGCATCAACCAAAAGCCCCGCCGCGTGTAAAAGTGAGGGCGCCGGTGGGACAAACGCCCTCACCTTTCACCTGCTACAATGGGTCAAACTATTGCGATTACGGAGGTGTCTGCCATGTCGGACGATCTTCATCAAACTTCGTCAGGCAAGCGCCTGGACGTCATTAGCTGGGACGAGTTCTTTATGAGCGTGGCCATCGCCGCGCAGCGCCGCAGCAAGGACCCCAACACGCAGGTGGGCGCGTGCATCGCCAGCACCAACCACCGCATCCTTTCGGTGGGCTACAACGGTACGCCTTCGGCGCTCAACGACGACTTTTTCCCGTGGGGTACGAGCGACGACCCGCTGCAGGACAAGCACAACTACGTGGTCCATGCCGAGGCAAACGCCGTGCTCAACTACCGTGGCTCGCTCAAGGACCTCGAGGGTTCCACGGTCTACGTTACGCTGTTCCCGTGCCACGACTGCGCCAAGATTTTGGCGCAGGTGGGTGTGGGCGAGGTTGTCTACCTGGACAACAAGTACGCCGACACCGATGATGGACGCATCAGCCGCCGTATCCTCGACTCCTGTGGCATCAGCTACCGCCAGGTTATCGTCGATGTTCACATCGGCACCGAGGGGCAGGCTCAGCAGTAGCGCGTGGCAACGCCAGCTGGCAACAAAAGGCAGCTAAAAGAGACCCGTCCCAAATTGACCGCTCGTGAAAGTCGTGTCCGCACGCATGGCTGGCGCCTAAGCGGGTACATGGCTGTAGTAACATAGCCCCTGTCCGCGGGCGCGCCCGCGTAATTGTGAGAAAGGAGCCCCTGTGGCTGTTAACGAAGAGCTGCTTAAGAAGGTTCTTGAAGAGATTCGCCCCAACCTGCAGGCCGATGGCGGCGATATGGAGTATGTGGGCGTTGACGACGAGGGCGTCGTCAAGCTGGAGCTGCAGGGCGCTTGCGCCGGCTGCCCTATGAGCGCACTGACCCTGTCCATGGGTATCGAGCGTATCCTCAAGGAGCATGTGCCCGGCGTTACCCGTGTTGAGCAGATCAATGCCTCCGGCGAGACCGACGACCTGTACGACGAGTACGCGCCGTTCTAAGATTCGAAAGCTGCGGACGGCATACTCCGCATAGACGTTACGCCCAAATATGCGGCTGCGAGCGCAAGGCCCGCGGCCGCATTTGTATGTAGGGAGCAGGGGGACCGATATGCTCAACGACCTCTACCATATGCTTGATCCCGTCGCCATTTCGGCGGGGCCCATCACCATCTACTGGTACGGCTTGGCCTATGTGGTCGGAGCTTTGCTCACGGCGGTCGTCATGTATCGCACGCAGCGCCGTTGGGGTTTTGACATTACGGTCGACGACCTGACGAGTGTCGTGGTCGGCGTGGTCTTTGGCCTCATTATCGGTGCGCGCCTGTTCTACGTCGTCTTTTATGGTGATGGCTACTACTGGGCGCACCCGCTCGAGATCTTTGCCACCAACGAGGGCGGCATGAGCTTCCACGGTGGCCTGGTGGGCGGCATCTTGGGCGGCATCATCGTGTGCCGCATGTATAAGCTCGATGCCTGGACTTTGGCAGATCTTGCCGTCATAGGCGCGCCGCTGGCCTTGTGCCTGGGCCGTTGTGCCAACTTTGTCAACGGTGAGCTGTGGGGCAAGCCGACCGATCTGCCCTGGGGCGTGGTCTTCGGTGGCACCGCGGGGGATATGCCGCGTCACCCCTCCCAGCTCTACGAGGCATTTCTTGAGGGCATTGTGCTCTTCTGCATTCTGCAGGTGCTCAGCCGCAAAAAACCGCTGCTGCCCCAGGGTACGTTTATGGGTGTGTTTGTGATGGGTTACGGCATCGTCCGCTTCCTCATTGAGTTTGTGCGCGTGCCCGATGCCCAGCTGGGTTATCTGCTGGGAGGCGTCATCACCATGGGTCAGCTGCTGAGTCTGCCACTCGTAATCGCGGGCCTGGCGCTCATCATCTTTGCTCGTCGCCGCAACCAGCCCCAGCGCGTCTACCTGGACGCCTAACCACCAAAACCACCACAAAGGGGACAGGCACCTTTGTGGTGGTTTTGCTGGGCAACGATGACAGAACCGTAACGTTTCCCCAGATAAAACCTGCCAAAATAAACCTGTCCCTTTTTGGCAGGTTTCTAGAAAGGCTCTTTGGACTGTGAAGGATTCCGATCTCTCCACAACGGCTGCGCGCGACGCTGCCCGCATTGTCTGGTTTAAGCGCTACCCCGCCAAGCAGACGCTCATCGCATTTTTGCTCGCGCTGTTGGCGACCACGGCGTTTTCCATCGATCCCGCCCCGGTGTCGAGCAACGCAGTCTTGGCGATTGACCCCAAAGCCTCGGGCATGCTGTACGTGTGCTACGAGGTGCTCCTCTCGTTTGCCGGCCATACCGACGCGGTCATGCTGCTTGCACTTGCCTGCCTGCTCACCTTACCGTTTCGCTACGTGTTCTTTGGCCGTGGCGACACCTGGCGTCCATCGATCATTCTGCCGTCGCTGTTCTTCGCCATCTGCATGGTGTTCGGCCGCAGCTACGATCTCACCGACTCGGCCGAGATTGTCCTTGGCGACAAAGCCCGCATCATCTGCGCCTGGATTGGCGGCGCGGGCTGGATGCTCTTGGCGGTCGTTGCCTTCTACCTTGCCTTTGAGTGTCTAGATTGGCTGAGCTCTCGGCGCATTCCGTTTTCCGAAGCGCACTTTGGCCGCGTATGGCGTGTGACTCACGCCGTGCTCTCGGTCCATCCCTTTGCCGGGCCCTTCCTGGTGCTTATGATCGCCTGGGCGCCCACGCTCGTCGCTTCGCTGCCCGGGCTTTTTATGGGAGATACGGGCGCGCAGATTCGCCAGTGGTTCAACTATCCCAACGGCACGAGCGACTACCTGCGCCTACTCAACCCCAACGTGCTGCTCAACGGGCATCATCCCGTAGTGCACACGGCCATTATCGGCTCGTGCGTTCAGCTGGGGCTTTCGCTGTTCAACAGCGCTAACGCGGGCCTTGCCATCTACACCTGCGCTCAATTTGTCATCACGGCTGCCTGCATGGCCTATTCCATTTCGTCGCTGCGCAAACTGGGCGTGAGCCTGCCGGTTCGCGGTGCGATCCTGCTGTTCTTTGCGTTTATGCCGATGTTCTCTAACTACGCGGCGTTGCTCACCAAAGACGTGCTCTTTGCCGACGCGTTCTTGGTTCTGCTGGTACAGACCGTCAAGCTCGTGGCATGTGGCCTGCCCCGTCGCGATGCCAATGCCGAGCGAGCGGGCGAGAAAGCCCCCGTGCTCTTTGCGCGCCACGACTGGCTGCTGCTCGCTCTGGGCGCCATGGGTTCCACGTTCCTGCGCAACGGCGGCCTGGTGTTTCCCCTGGCGGCATGCGTAATCGCGGCGGCGTTTTGCGTATGGGACGTGCATGTGGCTCGTCGTGCAGCCAAGCAGGCTGGTGCTGCGCCTTCAGGCGCCATCCCGCGTTTCCGCTGGGTTGGCGTTCTCGCGGTGCTCGCGCTCTGCCTTGCCTCTAATATGTACTTCACCAAGGTCTTTATGCCGGCGCACGATATCACGCCTGGTTCCAAGCGCGAAATCCTCTCGATTCCGTTCCAGCAGACGGCTCGTTTCGTCCAAAAGCACGACGGCCTCAACTCGGGCGTCAACCCCACGGTTAAGGAGGACGGTACCATCGTGGAGGCTCCTTGCGACGGTTCGGTGACCGACGAAGAGCGTGCCGTGATCGATCGCGTACTCAAGTACGAGAACCTGGGCCGCCGCTACAACCCCGACAAGTCCGATGCCGTCAAGAACTGCTTTAACGAGTACGCCTCGCAGGAGGACATCGATGCCTATTTTGGGGTATGGGCTCAGATGTTTAAGAAGGATCCCGAGTGCTATATTTCGGCGCTTATCAATAACTACTATGGTTATTTTTATCCGAGCGCGCGCGATGCCTGGGTCTACAGCACGGCGCGCAGTACCGAGATCATGGCGCGTCCCGACAACCTCAAGTACTTCGACTTCCATCCGGTTGACAGCAACGTGGTACGCTGGTGTGACCACCTGATCAATCTGTACCGTGTGGCGGTGCAGCGCATCCCGTTTATTTCGCTCACCATGAGCTCGGCCACCTATGTGTGGATCATGATCGCCGTGGTGGTCTACCTGCTGCGTCGTCATTCATGGCGTGCGCTGGCGATCTGGGTGCCGCTGTTGGGCGTGCTCGCCGTGTGCCTGATTGGCCCGTGCAACGGCTCGACTTACATGCGCTACCTGTATCCGGTCATCGCCTGCATGCCCTTTGCCATCGGCGCCACCGTCACCCGCAGCGACTTCCTCTGGTCCTAACTTGGTGCATTGGGGGCCAGGTCTCTTTGCACCAAAGGGGTCATCATCACGACGCCTTCATTTTGGGGTTTATCTCGCAGGCCAGTAGGTATATCATAACGACGTTTGTTTATATTGCCCGAGCATCTGCGCTGGGCTTTAGGTCGAAACCGATAGGAGACACGTATGTCCGGACACTCTAAGTGGGCCACAACCAAGCATCGTAAGGGCGCGCAGGACGCCAAGCGTTCCGCCCTCTTCTCCAAGCTCAGCCGCAACATCACCGTTGCTGCCCGTCTCGGCGGTGACCCGCTGCCCGAGAACAACGCCAGCCTCGCCGCTGCTGTTGCCAAGGCCAAGGCTCAGTCCATGCCTAAGGACAAGATCAAGTCCGCTATCGACAAGGCTTTTGGTTCGGGTGCTGACGCCGCCGTCTACGAGAACATCGTGTACGAGGGCTACGGTCCCGCCGGTGTCGCCGTCTACGTCGACTGCCTGACCGACAACCGCAACCGTACCGCCGCCGATGTCCGTTCCGCCTTCTCCCACGCTGGTGGCAACCTGGGCACCTCCGGCTCCGTCGCCTTCCAGTTTGAGCGCAAGGGCCAGATCGTCGTCGCCAAGGAGATCCTGGACGAGAACGCCAAGAAGGAGACCATGATCGCCAACGGTGCTGCCGGTGACGAGGATGAGTTCATGATGGCCATCGCCGAGGCCGGTGGCGAGGACTACGAGGACGCCGGCGAGGAGTGGATCGTCTGGACTACTGCCAACGAGGTTATGGCTGTCTCCAAGGCGCTCGAGGAGCAGGGCGTCCAGGTCAAGGGTTCCGAGACCACCATGGTCCCGACCACCCCGACCGAGGTCTCCGGCGCCGACGCCAAGAAGGTTCAGCGCCTCATCGACCGTCTTGAGGAGCTCGACGACGTCCAGGATGTTTACAGCACCATGGACATGACCGACGAGGTCATCGCTGCCCTCGAGGAGGAGTAGCGCCCGCACGGGTTAAGCCGTGCATATCTGGGCATAATGAAGCGAGCATGCAAGCCTCGTGGAATAGATGAGCCGGATCCGCGTGCGTAGAGCACCGGACCCGGCTCTTTTATAATGATGCGAACCGTTTTGCATTTCGAGAGCCGAGATTTGAAGGGAGCGCCACGTGCGCGTACTCAAACGAGCCCTAGCGATTGTGTATCTTGCCGCCGCCATCGTGGCGCTGGGTACGCTCGTCTGCCAGTTTTGGGGGCCGTATACGTATCGCTTTATGCTGCTGATGCGCGACCCCATGCCGCGCATTGTCGTGACGGCATGCGGCGGAGTTGTGGCGATCGGCGTGCTGGTAAGCTTCTTCCGCCTGATGTTTGCTCGTTGCGAGCCGTCCTGCGTGCATCCGGCGGGGGAACGCAATATCGAGGTTACCCTTGCGGCGCTTTCTTCGTGTGCCAGGGCTGCTGCCGAGCGCGACGACCGCGTGATGGTCGAGCATGTCGAGGCCCGCGTCCAAGGCTCCGACGATTCGCACGTCCGATTTAAGGTCGAGGCTATCGCGCTTGACGATAAGGACGTGGCATCTCTGGCTACCGCGATGCAGCAGCGCATCGAGGAAGCTTGCGACACCATGCTCGGCACGCCGGGTACGACTACGCGCGTCCGTTTTTTGCCGTCCAAGACTACCGTCCAGACCGTGGAGGTTTCCGGTGAGTGATACCAATCAAGATAAGACCGCTCGTACGCCGCGCCTGACGATTGACCAGAGCGCCACGCCGGCGAGCGAACCTGTTGATTCCAAAGCAGAGGCAACCGAGTTGCAAGATGCGGCGGCCGCGGATTTTGACGAGGCTATGGGTCTCATCAAGGGTACGGGCGCTGCCATCTGGAGCTATGCTGTGCGTCATCCCAACACCACGCTCGGTGCCGTCGCTGGCTTTATCCTCGCCGTGTTGGTGCTCACGTTGGGCCTGTGGGACACACTCGTCATTGCATTCTTCGTGCTGATCGGCGCTGTGATCGGTCAAATTCGCGACGGCGAGAACGGGATCGTCAACTTCTTCGGCCGTCTGTTTAGCGGCCGCTAATCTGTATTCGACTGTCGCATCCGCGGCAGGCATAAGGAGGAACCATGGCTTTTAATACGAAGGTCGATGTAGCCGATACCGAGCTCGAGGCAGACGAGACCGTCACCGCCGAGGCCGAGGACGTAACGCTCGAGGATGAGGCGCTCGTCGAGGCCGAGTCCGATGCTGATGAGGATGACGAGGAAGCGGACGAGTCCGAGGACTCGCTGACCTATTCCAACGGCGTGATCGAGAAGATCGTTGCCATGGCCACCCGCGAGGTTCCGCACGTTCTGGGCATGAAGGGTAACCTCATGCACTTTGTGCAGGAGCAGTTTGGTGCCGAGAATCTGACCAAGGGCGTGACGGTCGAGGTCACCGATGACAATCGCGTGGTCGTCAACATCTCCGTCATCATCGAGTACGGCGCCTATGCGCCCGCGATCTTCGACGATGTCAAGGCACGTGTCACCGAGCGCCTTGCCGCGATGACCGGCCTTGAGGTGGCGGGCGTCAACCTGCGCATCGAGGACGTCATCACCCCCGAGGAGTACGAGCACCGCACCAGCCAGCACGAATAACCTTCCAAAAAGGGACAGGTTTGTTTTGGCAGGTTTTATCTGCGAAAACGTTAAACGGCCGACCGCGCAAGCAAAAGCGTGGCCGGCCGTTATTTGTATGCCCCCCCGATGTAGGCATACCGCTCGTCTAACTAGGGGTTGCAATCGTCGCGTTCCGCGTTACCCTAATGGGCGCATTGTTTCCAAATTGTTAACGAGGGGTTGCCGTAATGGCTGACGAGCACGAAACAGAAAGCAAGGCATGGGCGATTGAGGCCGCCGCGGCAGAGGCGGCATCGCGTGCTGCCGAGGAGGTGCATCGTCCTCCCGTGGTGCCGATGGAGCGCGTGGTTGATCGCACCGATATCGAGCGCGGTGAGCGTGCCGGTCAAAAGCGCAGCCAGGAGCCGGGCTTCCCGCGCTTTTTTGCCGAGCTCAATCTGGGCCTGATTCTTACGGCCTTCGCCATCGTTGCGTTTAAAACCCCTAATCACTTTGCTTTTGGCGGTACCTCGGGCGTGTCGGTCATTCTGTCCACGCTGTTCCCGACCCTGCCCGTCGGCGTTTTTATGTGGATTATCAATGCGGTCCTGGTCGTTCTGGGCTTTATCTTTTTGGAGCGCAAGGCAATCCTGTGGAGCGTCTTCGCCTCGTTTGCGCTGTCCGCCTATGTTTCGCTGTTTGAGCTCTTTATTCCGACCGATGTCTCTCTGACGGGTGATATGTGGCTCGACCTGTGCTTTGCCGTCATCTTGCCGGCGCTTGGCAGCGCTATTGTCTTTGACATCGGCGCCTCGACGGGTGGCACGGACATTCTTGCCATGATCCTCAAGCGCCGTACGACGCTCGAGATTGGCCGTGCCCTGCTGCTGGTCGATATCGGCATCGTGACCATCGCGGCCTTTTTGTATGGCCCGCGTGTCGGTCTGTATTGCGTGCTCGGCTTGTTTGCCAAGACGCTTGTGGTCGACAAAGCCATTGAGAGCATTCACCTGCGCAAAGTCTGCACGGTCATTTGTTCCGAGCCCCTTAAGGTCGAGGAGTTTATCGTCAAGCATCTCAACCGCACGGCGACCATCAGCCGCGGCTACGGTGCCTTCTCGGGCAAGTGCGTGACGGTGATCATGAGCGTGCTGAGCCGTCGCGAGGCCGTGCAACTGCGCCGCTATGCGCGCGAAGTCGATCCAGGTGCCTTTATCACGATCGTCGACAGCTCCGAGATCGTCGGCAAGGGCTTCCGCGGAACGAACTAGCACAGACGTATTCAACGAACCGCCTGCTGGCGCCGTGTACCTTGCAAATCGGTCATCTTTGAGTATTTGACCCCACATTGGGCAATAATGATGCTAAAGACATCGTTTGCGATCCAAGTGATTCGTTCAAGATACGAAGGGATGATTCTATGTTCTGCTCGCAGTGTGGCGCCCCCATGGGCGATAACGACAAGTTCTGCGGCGTGTGTGGTGCTCATAATGCCGGTGCCGCTGGCCCCGCTCCCCAGGGACAGCCTCAGCCCCAGCAGTTTGTTCCGCAACCGCCCGTGGCGAATGCGCCAAAGGGCTGTGTGGCTCAGGCGTTCCAAGATATGACTAAGACTCCGGGCGTGCTTCAGCGTGTATGCCAAATCGCGTTTTTGCCGGCGCTGATTTGCGTTGTGTCGGTGCTCGTGTTGTTTATTCCCGTTATTGGCGGCATTGCAGCTGCCATCGGCTTTTTGGCAGCTTGCATTGCGAGTGTGTGCGGTTCCGGCTTTGGTATCGAGTGGGGCCGTGATCTGTCGCTTAAGGTTGATGACGGCATGGACCGTCCACTCATGCGTTCCACGTCGTTTGGTCTCGGAGTCTTTTCGAGCGTTATTTCGGTCGTGCTCGAGGTTATCGCTGCCATTCCCGTTATCGGTGTAGTGCTTTCGCTGGTGGAGGGCGTGGTAATTGGCGCCGCGGGCTCGTATTCTTTTTACGGCTCTTATGCGCTCGAGGCTGCGCTGTTCGGTTCGCTCGGCCTGCTTGTCCTGGCTCTGATTGCCTCGGCGATTCTGGGTGTCTTCTTTAAGATGTTCGCCGACATCGCCGTGATGCACTTTGCGGTGACCGGGCGCGTCGAGAGCGCGTTTTCGCTCGATAAGGTCTGGGCGGCCTTTAAGCACAACAAGACCAAGCTGTTCTGTGCTTCGTTCCTTCCCGAGTTTTTGACGGGCCTGGTCGCCAACGTTGTCACATGGATCTTGACGGTCGTCTTTGGCGCCATTGCCTCTGTTGGTATGTATAGCTACTACTATCGTCCTACGGGCATTGAGGCGATTGTTACCGGCGGCGGCATTACGCTCGTGCTGTTCCTGGTGCTGGTCGCTTTCGTCACCGTATTTCTAACGGTCTTTGGCAAGATGCTCAAGCACCGTGCCGTTGGCTACTGGGCCGCACGTTATGCAAGTGAGTGGGCCGACGAGGACAAGGACGACGTTCTGACTTTTGTACTGCCCTTCGAGAAGAAGTCCGCTGCTTCGGGTTACAGTGCTCCGGATGCTTCGCCGACACCTGCGCCCGCTCCCGCGACCGAGTCTGAGACGGCATCTGAGCCCGAGCCTGCGCCGGCGCCCGAGCCTGAACCGGCATCTGAGCCCGAGCCTGCGCCCGAGGCGACGCCTGCGGAACCCGATTGGAATGCCGTTGCCACGCCGGCGGATGAGCCGGGCGATAATCCTGCTGCCGAAAACAATCAAACCGAATAGTCGGTCGAGGCGCCCTGGGCAACTGAGCCCGGGGTGCCTTTTTCTACTGCGGAAGCAAGAAAATGCCTGGGAAAACGGTTGCAGCAAAAATTCTCGGAAATTGGTCAATGTTGCGCAACAACGTCGCGGCTATTGTTGAGAACATAGACGTGTAAGGTTTGAAGGCGTGCAACGCCTTAGGAAAAGGAGAAGCTTGTGTTCTGTCCCACTTGTGGTTCTCCCATTTCGGATGATGCCAAATTCTGCCCTGTCTGCGGTTCTGCCGTCGGTGCCGCTTCCGCTGCTCCTGCTCCGCAGCCTGCACCTCAGCCCCAGCCTGCTCCGCAGCCCACGCAGATTCAGCCCGCTCCGGTTCAGGCAGTTCAGCCCCAGCCTCAGCAGCAGTACACCGGGCAGCAGCAGTACGCCGGCCAGCAGCAGTATGCTCAGCAGCCCGCACCTGCCCCGATGGGCTATGCTCCGATTAAGACCGACCGTGGCGTGATCGGCTGGCTCCTGCTTTCCATCGTGACCTGCGGCATCTATTCGTATTACTTCCTCTATTGCCTCGCCCGCGACATCAATGTCATGTGCCAGGACGACGGCGATTACACGCCGGGTCTGGCGGCATTCATCCTGCTGTCGTTTGTGACCTGCGGCTTCTACGGACTCTACTGGTACTACAAGATCGGTAACCGCCTGCAGGCTAATGCTCCTCGCTATGGCCTGATGTTCCAGGAGAACGGTACCACCGTTCTTATGTGGCAGATTGTCGGCGCGCTGCTGTGCGGTCTTGGCCCCATCTTTGCCATGAACATTATCATCAAGAACACCAATGCCATGGCAACGGCTTACAACACCCGTCTTGGCGCGCGTGCCTAACGATAAGAGCGGCGTGAACAGCTCCCAGGGACATAAGGGCGCGGCGGAGCTCATTCGCCGCGCCCTTTTTTGCATCGGGGCGCTCTTTGTCGCCTGGCTCGCACTCTACCTGCTCGACATCGGCTGCGTGTTTCGCCTGATGACGGGCATTCCCTGTCCGGGATGTGGCATGACGAGGGCCTGGCTGGCAGCACTGCGCCTCGATTTTGCGGCAGCCTTTGCCTACCATCCGCTGTTTTGGGTGGTGCCGATTGCGTTCGTGCTCGCGTTCGTGCGCGAGGAGGTGGCATCGAGCAAGCTAAAGCGCGGCATCGACATTGCGGTTATTATTCTGTGCGTGCTGGTCGTCGCCGTATGGATCGTGCGCCTCATCAATCCGGCAGATGCCGGTCTACTCTTTGGCGGCCATGCGCCCGCCGGAGTCCCCGACGATATCATCCACCTCGAAACCCCACGCTGGCTCACCATCCTTCGCTCTTACCTGTCGTAACGGAGGACGCGCTAGGAAAGCAGCCGACACATAAGCGGGGGCGAACGTTGAGATAACGTTCGCCCCCCGCTTTGCTCTAGCCAGGTTGTTATGGGTGGGCGTGACGGCTACTCGTCGCGCTTCTCCTCATGGCGAGCAGCGGCGCGGGCATCGTGAATGCCCTTGATGGCGGCATGGCGGGCGGTGCGGGCGTCGTGCATGGCGTCGCGGGCCTCGGCGGCCGTTGCCTTGACAGAGCGCAGCTTGGCTGCCAGGTCGGGATTGGTCTCGGCAACCGCGGCGATCGTGGGACCGTCGAGCTCTTCTTGCGTGGGCTCGGCCAAAAAGTCGATGGCATACTGAGCGGCTACCATGGAGCCCTTGGCGAGCACGCTCTCGTCGATTTTATAGAAGCAGGAGTGCTGGGCATAGGTGGCGCCGATCTGGGGATTGCGCGCGCCGACAAAGGCGAGCACGCCTGGCACGCGACGCAGGTACTCCGAGAAGTCCTCGCCCGAAAGCGTGCCGCGGTAATGGCCCTCGCCCGCGGGGCCCAGGCACTTGAGCACAGCTTGGCGGCAGCGCTCGCTCGAGGCGGCATCGTTTTCGACCTTGTAGTTGGCGATGGTGTAGTCGGTGAGTTCGGCCTCGGCGCCTAGTGCTGCTGCGGTGTGCTCCACGATGCGGCGCATAAGCTCGGGCATCTCCTCATGCGTCTTGTCGCCATAGGTGCGCACCGTGCCGGCGAGGTACGCCGTGCCGGCGATAACGTTGCGCGCGGTGCCGCCGTGCAGCTCGCCGACGGTGATGACAGCCGGCTCATAGGGGCTGATCTCGCGCGAGACGATGGTCTGCAGAGCGTTGACGATCTCGGCGGCAACCATAACGGCGTCGTGGCCGCGCTGGGGCATGGCGCCATGGCACGAGGTGCCGCGGACATCAATGCGGAACCAGTCGGTATTGGCCATGCGCGGACCGGGCTCGCAGCTTACGGTGCCGGCGTCAACCTCGCTCCAGATATGCGCGGCGTAGGCACCATCGACGCCGTCGAGCACGCCCGTGCCGATCATGAGCTTGGCGCCCTGGCCGTTTTCCTCGCTGGGCTGGAAGACGATGCGGACTTCGCCGTGGATGTCGTCGGTCATATGGCGCAGAATCTGCAGCGTGCCGAGCATCATGGCGATATGGCAGTCGTGGCCGCAGGCGTGCATGCAGCCCTCGTTGACGCTGGCGAACTCCTCGCCGGTCTGCTCGGTGACGGGCAGGGCGTCGATGTCGGCGCGCAGCAGGATGCGGCGGCGTGGCGTGCCGTCCTCGCGATAGGCGTCGGGCGCGGTGCCGCGAAGGGTCGCCACAAGGCCCGTATTGAGCGGACGCTCGTAGGGGATATTCATGGCGTCGAGCTGGTTGGCGATGTCGGAGGTCGTGCGCTCCTCGGCAAGGCTCAGCTCCGGGTGCTTATGGAAGTGCCGGCGCTGCTTGATGATGTAGGGTTCAAACTCGGCGGCGATATCTCGGATGGCCGCGGTGACGTCGTCAGCCGCGCGAGCCTCGGTCGCCGCCATAATCTGCTGTGCCTTGGTCTTCGTCATGGTCGATTTGCTCCTTGCTGGGTTGATCGCAAAATCGTACAGGCTCTCTCCAGTATGCCACCTGCCGCTAGGGCTGGTAAAGTTGCCGTTTGCCGCTTGGGGTTTTGTTACAAGGGCGGGGGAGTACACTCGGGGGTGTTGAATTTCCTGCCAGAGATGGGGATGCCCATGCAACATATCGATCGGATTATCCGCTCCAAGAACGTCTTTACCGCGCAAGACGGCATCGATACCGCCCGCGAGCTGGCGATTGCCATCGCAGACGACCGTATCGTCGCAGTCGGTGCGCCCGATGACGTGATTGCCGCCGCGCCTGCCGCCACGCCGGTTATCGACTACGGCGAGCAGTTTGTCTGCCCAGGTTTCCATGACGCTCATCTGCACTTCTTCCATACCTCGGTCGGCTCCTCGCCGTACATGCTCATGGATATGGGCACGTCCGAGGCTGCGCTGGTGCAGCACGCGCTCGAGTTTTCCCAGGACCTGCCCGATGACGCTTGGGTTGTGACGCAGGGCTGGCGCGACTACCGTTGGGACCCGCCCGAGCATCCTACCAAGGCGTCGCTCGATGCGGCGTTCCCCGATCGTCCCTGCGTTATGTATTCGGGCGACGGGCACACGCTTTGGCTCAACAGCCGCGCACTCGAGGCGCTCGGCGTCACACGCGACAGCGAGCCGCCAGCGGGCGGCAGTTACGACAAGGATGCAAACGGCGAGCTCACGGGCATTGCTCACGAGGCGGCTGCCATGCAGCTGCTACCGCGCTGCCTTGAGTGGCTGGGGGAGGATCGCATTGCAAGCGCTTACTCCGATCAAATGAGGCGTATGGCCGAGCAGGGCATCACCTCGATCTGCGATATGTCGCTCATGCCCATGCCGGGCTGCGATTTTATCCGCGACGACGTCTACGACAAACTGCAGGCAGCCGGCAAGCTGGGCATCCGCGCCCATTTGTTTCCCACGCTGCTGGATGACCAATCGCGCTTGGAAGAGCTACAGACCCGCTACGCGAACAACGCGCTGCTCTCAGCGCCAGGCTTTAAGCAGTTCTTCGATGGCGTGTCGAGCGAACACACGGCGTATCTCACCGAGCCCTATACCAATCCGCGCTTCCCGGGCGACCAGGGCCGTCTGACGGTTCCCGCCGGGCGCATGCGCAAGCTGGTTATGGCGGCTGCGGAGCGTGGCCACACTGTGCGTATTCACGTCATCGGCGACGGTGCCATCCATGCCGCGCTCGATATCTTTGAGGAGGCCGCCGACCTGTACGGCCTGCCCCAGCACGGTCATAACACGCTTGAGCATCTGGAGAACCTCTTGCCCGAGGACATCGACCGCCTGCGCAAGCTCGACGTGGTTGCCTCGAGCCAGCCCTGCCATATCACGCTCGACCCGGGTGGTCCGGAGCGCGACCTGGGCTTGGAGCGCAGCCGCATCATGTGGCCGTTCGCAACCTATAAGCAGCGCGGCATTCGCCAAGCCTTCGGCACCGATAGCCCCATAACAGCTGTTACCAGCATGAACGTGCTCTACACGGCCATCACGCGCCAGGACCCCAAAAGCCACTGGCCCGAGGGCGGCTGGTTGCCGAGCGAGCGCATCGATGCAGCAACAGCCCTGCGCAACTACACCCTGGGCAGCGCCTATGCAGCGGGCGACGAACAAAATCTCGGCAGCCTGGAGCCCGGCAAATACGCCGATCTGGTAGTCCTGGACCAAAACCCGCTCACCATCGACCCCCAAGAGCTCCAGGCTACCAAAGTTCAGGCAACCTACCTGGCAGGCAACTTGATATACGAGCGCTAATATTCATGTCGTACCGTTAAACGCGGCTCGTGCAGCCTATTTTGGGATGGCGCTCGAGCCGCGTTTGCGTTTTGGTGGGGATCCGCCATGAGCGTCCCTGCTCTGTTGGATTTGGGTGCGGGGCGGAGGTGCTGCTGCCCCGCGCTCAATTTGGACACCTGCAATGCTATCTCTTGGTGTTTTGCATACTTCCCATTACAGATTGCATAAAAAGGCTGGGATGTCCTTCCTGATCCCGATGTACCCCCGTCCGTGCCGTGCAAAAAACGGAGTATTCAGCACCGCGAGCTCTGCAGGTGCCGCTGCAGTTGGGTGGCATTGCGGAGACCGACGTCATTTTGGGGTCCGGTGTGGCGCGAGGCATACCTTTTTGTCTTGACGGGGTTTGCCTGCCGACTTAAATCGCCGGTCGAAGGCGTCCTTGGGATCAATATGGTGTGTCCGGTGCGTATGCATTTGTCCCGGCCTGCTGAAAACTCCCAAAAATGCACGGTGCTCCCCAGGGGACCTGTGCGCGCAACGAAAACCATGCCCATGTCGCTATCCACATCGCCATTTTGCTGCACTGACTTTTCTGAATGCCGGGACCGAATTAGTTAACCTGCCTCCCGTGTGGCTCCGGAGGGGCGGGGCATAAGGTTTATCGCGAGTTCCGCACGAGCCGAAGGCCACTTAATGTGGCCTTCGTGCGAGCAGGACTGCCCGAGCAGGAAACCTTATGCCCCGCCCCTCCGGAGCCACACGGGAGTCACCGCTAAGTTATCCCCCGGCATTCAGAAAATCTAAGTGCCAAAAAATAAGATTTTTTGACTCCGTGTTGTATAACCCGCCATTCGTGGGTACCATTCAACGCGTACGCAAACAAAAAGGGTTAATTCGCGTGGCATAACCGCGCGGCCCAAAAAGGAGGAGACAAGCATGTCGTCTTTGAAGCCGCTTGCAGATCGTGTTCTGGTCAAGCCCGACGAGGCCGAGCAGAAGACCGCTTCTGGTCTGTATATCGCCAGCAACGCTCAGGAGAAGCCGCAGCGTGGCACCATCGTTGCCGTGGGCGCCGGCAAGGTCAACGACAAGGGTGAGCGCATCCCCATGGACGTCAAGGTTGGCGACGTTGTCATCTACGGTAAGTTCGGTGGCAACGAGGTCAAGGTCGACGGCGAGAAGTATCTGCTGATGCGCGCCGACGACATCTACGCCGTCGTCGAGGCCTAGTCTCGTCAGAATCTCTGATTCGTCTTTGAACGCGCCCGCCGCACAGGACTCGGAAGCGGCGACGCGAGTCACATTTCTTTTGGAGGATTACCTACCATGGCAAAGAACATTACGTTCAACACCGATGCCCGCGCTAAGCTTGCCAAGGGCGTCAACACTCTGGCCGACGCCGTTACCGTCACCATGGGCCCCAAGGGTCGCTACGTTGCGCTGCAGCGCACGTTTGGTGCTCCGACCATCACCAACGACGGCGTTTCCGTCGCCAAGGAGATTGAGCTCGAGGACAACATCGAGAACATGGGCGCTCAGCTGGTGAAGGAGGTTGCCACCAAGACCAACGACACCGTGGGTGACGGCACCACCACCGCAACTCTGCTCGCTCAGGCCATCGTCAACGACGGTCTGCGCAACGTCGCCGCTGGCGCCAACCCGCTGGCCATCCGTCGTGGCATCGACAAGGCCGTCAACGCCGCCGTCGCCGAGATGAAGAAGCAGGCCAAGCCGGTCGAGACCAAGGAGCAGATTGCTTCCGTCGGTACCATCTCCGCCGGTGACCCCGAGGTCGGCGAGAAGATCGCCGAGGCCATGGAGGTCGTGGGCAAGGACGGCGTCATCACCGTCGAGGATTCCCAGACGTTCGACATCACCATCGACACCGTCGAGGGCATGCAGTTCGACAAGGGCTATGTCTCCGCTTACTTCGTCACGGATAACGACCGCATGGAGGCCGTGATGAAGGATCCGTACATCCTCATCACCGACCAGAAGATCTCCAGCGTTCAGGACATTATGCCCGTTCTCGAGGCTGTCCAGCGCGCTGGCCGTGGCCTGCTCATCATCGCTGAGGACATCGACGGCGAGGCTCTGCCTACCCTGGTTCTCAACAAGATCCGTGGCGCCCTCAACGTCTGCGCCGTCAAGGCTCCGGGCTACGGCGATCGCCGCAAGCGCATCCTCGAGGACATCGCCGTCCTCACCGGTGGTCAGGCTGCCCTGGACGAGCTGGGCGTGAAGGTCGCTGACATCACTGCCGATATGCTCGGTACCGCTAAGTCCGTTACCATCTCCAAGGACAACACCGTCGTCGTCGGCGGCGCTGGCTCCAAGGAGGCCATCGACGCTCGTATCGCTCAGATCAAGGGTGAGATGGAGAACACCACCTCTGACTTCGACCGTGAGAAGCTCCAGGAGCGCCTGGCCAAGCTCTCCGGTGGCGTTGCCGTCATCAAGGTCGGCGCTGCTACCGAGTCCGAGCTCAAGGAGATCAAGCATCGCGTCGAGGACGCCCTGCAGGCTACCCGCGCTGCTGTCGAGGAGGGCATTGTCGCTGGCGGCGGCGTCGCCTTCATGGACGCTGCGCCTGCGCTCGACGCCGTTGAGCTTGACGACCCCGAGGAGAAGATCGGCGTCGACATCGTCAAGAAGGCTCTGACTGCTCCGGTCGCCACCATCGCCAAGAACGCTGGCTTTGAGGGCGCTGTCGTGGTCGACAAGGTTGCCGAGCTGCCCGCCGGCCAGGGTCTCAACTCTGCCAACGGCGAGTGGGGCGACATGATCGAGATGGGCGTCCTCGACCCCGTCAAGGTCAGCCGCGTCACCCTGCAGAACGCTGCTTCTGTCGCCAGCCTGATCCTCATCACCGAGGCTACCGTCTCCGATGTGCCCAAGAACACTCAGCTTGAGGACGCTATCGCTGCTGCTACCGCTGGTCAGCAGGGCGGCGGTATGTACTAAGGCCGACAAGGTCTAGAACTCCCACCGGGAATCCGGGGGCGTGACGGGGTTTCTCTCCGGAACGTCCTCGGACATGCAAAGAGGC